>JANNNN010000723.1:0-4372 GCA_031398555.1 Planctomycetia bacterium
CACAAAATCGAAGAAGTGAAGGGCGGCGGCGACGGGGCTACGATGGATTACATGGAGCTTGAGCAAGAGCGGGGGATTACGATCACCAGCGCCGCGACCAGCGTCCAGTGGGGAACCGCGAAAGTCAGCAAGTATATTCCTGACGCTCACCATATCAACTTGATCGACACACCGGGACACGTGGACTTCACGATCGAAGTTGAACGCAGCCTCCGTGTGCTCGACGGTGCAGTTCTCGTTCTTTGTGCTGTGGGGGGCGTGCAAAGCCAGTCGTTGACCGTAGACCGTCAAATGCGGCGTTACAACGTGCCTCGCTTGGCATTCATCAATAAGATGGACCGCACCGGCGCCGACGCGTACCGCGTCACCAAGATGATGAAAGAGAAACTGAACACCGACGCGATCATGATGCAAATCCCTATCGGCGCTGGCGAAACGTTTGCTGGCTGTATCGATTTGGTCACGATGAAGAAACTTCGGTTCGACGGCTTGCAAGGGGAAATCTGCGTCGAAGAAGAGATCCCAGCCGACCTGCTCGAAAACGCTCAAACCGCGCGTCATGCGATGCTCGAAGGCTTGTCAATGTACAGCGACGAGATGATGGAACTTCTACTCAGCGAAGAAGAAGTTTCCTCCGACTTGATTCACAAAGTCGTCAAGCAAGCTTGCCAAACACAAGGCATGACACCCGTGTTTGTCGGTTCAGCGTTTAAGAACAAAGGTGTTCAACCTTTGCTCGACGCCGTTTGTCGCTACCTGCCAAGCCCACTCGACCGCGAAATCAAAGCTCGCCGCGTCGACGATGAAACTCAACGGATGGTGCTGACACCGGATCCGAACGCACCGTTCGTCGGAATGGCTTTCAAAATCGTCGAAGACCCGTACGGTCAATTGACGTTCATGCGTATCTACCAGGGCAAGATTTCCAAAGGCGAAATGTACGTGAACCAACGTACCGGTCGCAAAGAACGCTTTAGCCGCATCGTCCGTATGCATGCTGATGCACGTGAAGAAGTCGATTCGGCTGAACCAGGTGATATCGTTGCGATCATGGGTATCGACTGCGCCTCGGGAGAAACTTACTCGACCGAACGCGACTACTGTTCGCTCGAAAGTATGTTCGTTCCACAGCCGGTTATTAAAGTCTCGGTCAATCCAGCCAGCCGTGCGGATGCCGACAAGATGGTCAAAGCGCTGCAACGCTTCCGCAAAGAAGATCCGACGTTCCAAGTCTACAACGACGAAGAAACCAGCGAGACAATCATTTGCGGGATGGGTGAATTGCATCTCGAAATTTACGTAGAACGCATGCGTCGCGAATACAAAGTTGAAGTCACGGTAGGTGCACCAAAGGTTAGCTACCGCGAAGCGCCTGGCGAAAAAGTAGATTTCAACTACAAGCACAAGAAGCAAACCGGTGGTTCGGGGCAGTTCGCTCACATCGTCGGATCCCTGTCGCCCATCGACACCGAAGGCGAAGTAACCTTCATTTTCGAAGAACACATTGTCGGTGGTCGTATCCCGAAGCAGTTCGTTCCACCTGTAGAAAAGGGCTTCCGAGATTCGATGACCAAGGGGCCTCTGGCCGAGTACCCAGTGGTAGGTGTCCGCATCGACTTGAATGACGGTAGCTACCACGACGTTGACTCCTCAGAGCGAGCGTTTTATATCGCTGCTTGCGATTGCTTCCGCGAATCGATGCGAGCCAGCAAGCCAGGTTTGCTCGAACCGATTATGAAACTAGAAATCGAATGCCCCGAAATCTACCAAGGGGACGTTGTCGGCGACGTGATTCGACGCCGCGGCATCATCGGCTCGACTGAGACCCGCGACACGATTTCGTACATCGAAGCCGAAATTCCATTGGCTGAAACGTTTGGTTACGCCACCGACTTGCGCAGCATGTCGAAAGGTCAAGGAACGTTCACGATGGAATTACTAACCTACCGTCGTTGTCCAAACAACGTTCAAGAAACGATTGTTGCCAACCGCAAGAAGAAGTAACGAAGTTGGTTGGAGAGTGCTTCACTGCACTTCAGATCAGCTGTAAATGAGTCGTTTAAACCTCGCCGAGTTGGCTCTCGCGCGAGGCTTTTTTTTGTAGCTGGAGCTGTGAGGAACTGAAAGCACGTGCGGCCAGCCTTCGCCACCTCCGGTTTCTAAAACCAACTACAATTCACCTGCTCCGGATTTGACCTAACCAGCAACGACGGCGCGTTGGCCACGGTCGAATTGGAGTCGTTTCTTGGCTACACGGCATTGTTTCGCTTATGATAAGAGCCAACGAATCTTTCACATGTTGACCAAACAGCGTTGTGCAAGAAAATCACAACTTTGCCGGATGTCAGTAGCCACTTCGAAACGGGGTCGTCTGTGAAATCGGATAGTTCAGACAAGCTGGTTTCGGTCGTAATTCCAACCTATAAACGCGATGCTTTTTTGGATCTGACGCTGAAGTCCATTGTCGCCCAAACCCATTCCAATCTGGAAGTGTTGGTCGTTGCCGATGGCGATGATGCCGCGACGAAACGGGTTGTCGAGAATCAAAAGGATCCCCGCGTCCGATATCTCCACGTCAATCACGCGGGATTTCCGGCCGTACCAAGGAACGAGGGACTGCGTCAATCGAAGGGAGATCTGTTGGCGTTTTGTGATGATGACGACCTCTGGTATCCGACTAAGTTAGAAGAACAAATTCCAGTGCTGCGCAGTGGCGAGTATGGAATGTGTACCACCGACTACGACTACATTGACCAACATGGGACACTGCTCAACAGTGTCAACTTCTATCGACAGTACTACGGCCCCGTCGACTGGCGGATTTTTTTTCATTCAATGGGATTTATCTGCAACGCGGCAGGTGTGTTTACGCGTGATGTTTACGATCGCGTGGGTGGCGTAAATGAAGATCCGAAGCTCAAGGCGCACGAGGACTTCGAGTACTGGATGCGAGTCCTTTACGTAAGCAAAGGTTACTTCATCAATCGCAAGCTCGTCTCGTATCGGTTGCATCAAGGGAGCATTCAGAAGACCAATCCTTGGAAGTCGTTTCAAAATCGATTGACACTTCACCGAAGTATGAAAAAGACGTTGTCGATCTCGAATACTATGTATGCACGTAAGTGCGCCAAAATCTTCGTTCACTATCTATTCAATCAGTTCCCCGTTTCTGAACGACTATTCAGGAATGTACAGGGACGACGTCGTTAATGCAGAACGTTTCCAGCCTGCTTGTGCCGTGCCACCCGCAGGGACTTTGCAAATAATTGTGCGGCAGGTTGAGGTAGCGGAAGCCGTCAAGGGCTTGTTGATTTTATCACTGCCGCAAGAAATTCGACTCCGATAGTAACCCGAAGCGTCAGCGAGCGGCGACTGCTCCCTCGCTAACGTTTCGGGTTACTAAAAAATCAACAAGCCCTTGACGCATTCCGCTACGCCGAAAAATTCGCTTGTGTTGAAGCCATAGTCCCACACAAGAATAAACACTACGCGAAGGCAGCCGCTACCACTGCTTTCATTTTTTCAAGTCCAAGTTTTGCAACTTCTTGAGGTGGCTGCGCCCAGTAGGTACGATTGAAGAGTTCAAGGCTAAGGCTGCCTTTAAAACCACCCTTGACCAATGTACGCAAGATCATTCCAGTCGGCGCAACGCCATCGCCGGGATAGATACGATCCTTGTCCGCAATCTCAGGCCGTTTGGGCTCTGCGGGGTAATCGTTCATGTGTAGGCAATGCATCTTTGAGCCAGGCACAAGTCCCATGTTGCTAAAGTCGCTGCCGCCTTTGTAGAGGTGATAGACGTCGAGCAACACGCATGCATCGGGATGGTTTGCACCGGCAGCGACATGAAGCACTTCGCCAAGCGTAGCTAAGTTCTTTGAAAATCCCCACAATTCAACTTGAGGAACCACGTCGCGAGCCGCGCCAGCTTCCAGCAACTTGCGGTAGCGATCCGCAGCCGCATTCAGATCGAGGCCCCCCTTGTCAGTCGCTCCGCTCGGCGGCGCAGCCATCCGACGGCCACCTAGATGTCGAATAGTGTCCATATCGCGCTTGCATTGATCCAGCCCCGCGGCCCGCTCTGCGTCGTCGTCCACGATCCATTTTCCAAATCCGATGGAGCTATCGACACCCAAACCGAGATCGCGAATTTCGTTTCGCAGATCGGTTAGGTCGCCTCCGCCCTTAGTAAATTTTTCGATGTGGCCAAACCAGAGTTCGACGGAATCGTAACCCGCTTTAGCAGCGATTTTGAGTTGGTCGCGTACAGGCACTTCATTGCCATTGATGGTGGCCATGTTCAAGCAATAGCGGAACTTCGGAGCAGTCACTGGCGTTTGAGCCTGTGCGACTTGACCGGCAAGACCAGCGG
>JANNNN010000846.1:0-4181 GCA_031398555.1 Planctomycetia bacterium
AGGCTCACAAATACCGTAAGCCGCAAAATAATGAAACACTTTTCCATCCGTTGAGTAAACCGCGCAACGCACCTTCGCAACGTTATCACGCTCAAGGTGTGTTACGCGGTCGCGACGTTGCATCGAGCGATATCTGCTACGCCGCGTTTCTCTTGTTTTTGCGATTACTCTCAGTGCAACGATGCAGGGGGTGCAACGGTTTTGCCGTTTGGGCCAAGGTTCTACCCAAATATTCAAAAAACTTTACTCGGATTTGACTCCTCTGGTGACTCGGTTTTGCTGTGGCAAGATCTATGGCTTGACCCCAAAAAACAATACAAGCTCACAGCGTCACTTCAAGGCGCCAGCAACGCGACCATGGGCGTGAAAAAGTATTCGAAGATCAAAGGATTCCAACTTGGGATAGCTCCCATCCCGCTTCCAAGTAAGAGTTCAAATGCGCCCAGGCGTAGCCCTGTTATAAAATCTGTGACGACAAAACCGATCCCTAGGGCACACCATGCCACAGTATGGATTTAGTTCGCCCTGGAAAACCTCGCAATGCACTTGCGAACGAATTAGACGGTGGTCAGGGTTGATTGGTTGTATTTAGACTGCGGGTTACCTATACTCGCCACTCTTGGTAAATATCCGTCGACGCCGCCAAAGAAGTATTGAGGTAGTCATGGCTGCTGAAAAGCACCGCTTTATTCGGCAGGATCTCTTAGAGTTGGCGGCAGCCTACGCCGACTTTTCTGTCATTATCACAACGGCTGAACTTGTTTTTCCAGGTCCGCAATTTTTGTACGTGAATTCCGCGTTTACACGAATGACGGGCTATTCAGTTTCCGAACTTTTGGGAAAGACTCCACGAATACTACAGGGACCCAAAACAGACGCAAACACGCTGCGCTTGCTTCGTGAGTCCCTCTCTTCTGGCCAGGATTTCATAGCGCGGGCCATCAATTACAAACGTGATGGAACGCCCTTCGAATTGGAATGGATCATTAGCCATCTGAAAGACTCTTACGGAGAGACAACTCACTATGTTGCACTGCAGCGAGATATTACTGGTCATGAACGTGCGCAGAATGAGTTGCATCGCTATGACAATGAGC
This sequence comes from Planctomycetia bacterium, assembly GCA_031398555.1. Classification (GTDB taxonomy): domain Bacteria; phylum Planctomycetota; class Planctomycetia; order Pirellulales; family Pirellulaceae; genus Aureliella. The sequence continues at coordinate 1,098 of JANNNN010000846.1, forward strand.
TGCGACAAGCAAACGAACTGTTCAGAAAAACACTCAAGCAGTTGGAGAAAGCTGAACAAACGCTCAAGGAACGCGAAAAGTTGGCGACGATGGGTGAATTGACGGCAGGAATTGTTCATGACCTCAGTAATGCGCTAACGCCAGTTTTTGGCATGGTCCAGATGTTGCACACACTCGACAATCTCCCAACAGAAGCCGATTACTACGTCAACTCCCTGGAAGCCACTACGCAACACGCGATTGACTTATTGAATAATCTTAAACACTACTATCGAAGTGCCAATTCAGTTCTCATTCGTCAACGGGCATCGCTCCGAACGATCTTAGAATCAATCCCTGATTTTACGAAACCCAAGTGGTGGTCCCCTGACCGACAAACGGAAAACGGAATTAACTTCGGGCTTGATTTAGCCGATGTTCCGGACATCTTTTGCAATGAAACCGAGCTGGCCCAGGTATTTTTAAATTTAGTGAACAATGCCATTGATGCTATGCCTAATGGAGGCAGGATTTCGATTCAGCTTTCAACCAATGGTGATCATAATATTGTGCGCATCTTGGATTCCGGTACCGGAATGGCAACTGAAAAGCTCGCCCGCTGCTTTGAACCCTATTACACGACCAAATTCAACGGTACCGGACTTGGACTAAACGTTTGTAAGAGGATCATCGAGGATCACAAAGGAACGATTGACGTCGAGTCGAACCCTACCTTTGGTACAAACTTTACAATCGTACTTCCGAACTGCAGTGCTAATCAGTTAGTCAACAGCCGGCAAAGCACGTTTGAAGGGGCGAGAATACTGCATGTCGATAGCAACCATACCCGAGAAGAATTGCTAAGTCGACGGCTGCGAGATTTCGGGCACATTGTTGATGTTGCCCCAAGCGGCGATGAAGGACTGCGTAAGTTCTATGAAGGAGAATACGACGTCGTCATTGCTGGCTCCGGAATGCACCCTACTTCAGGCTATGATGTCAGCCAAGCGATAAAGCGCTCTCGCCCCGAGATACCTGTAGTAATTTCTGTGGGGCTGGCTGAAGAGTTCGTCCCTGACAATTTGCCAGAGCACTTGCATCCAGATGGAGTAATCCGGTCTACGGACCCAGACCTGGATCTGAAAATCGCTTTACAAAAATTGGGACTGGGATCCGACTGTATAGATTGATTCGAAGCCATCGGATGTGAGTGTGGCCAAATCGCTGCCGCCGCTGGTGGTTATCAGGCTCTGCGGATTTAACCGATGCACTTTCCGCGTTCGCGGCATGCAGTTGTGATACGATGCCGAACAAAGTTGCTCCAATTTCTTATTCTCCAACCTACAACTGTTCCCAGGCAACCATGCTTCGCATTCTCGCGCTCTGTATTTGCTTTTCAATAATCCAGGCGACGCTAGCGTATGCTGCGGATCGTCCGCCCAATATCGTCCTGATCGTTGCTGATGATATGGGCTACCGCGATGCGGGTTGCTATGGGGCCACCGATATTCGGACCCCGAACATCGATCGTATGGCTACTGAGGGGATTCGTTTTACGAACTTCAACGTGGCCCAAGCCGTTTGCACTGCATCGCGGGCTGCTTTGCTTAGCGGCTGTTACCCGAACCGGATCGGCATGTCCGGAGCCTTCAATCACACCAGCACAGGCGGAATCCATCCCGCCGAAACTCTGCTTTCGGAACTTTGCAAGACGCGAGGCTATGCGACCGCGTGCTTTGGCAAATGGCACCTTGGAACTCGTCGCGAGTTCGATCCCAATCACAACGGCTTCGACCAATGGTTAGGACTTCCATATTCGAATGACAACGGCCCATTGCATCCTAGCGTGCGTGGAATTCCGGCTTTGCCATTGATTGAGAACGGTAAAACGATCGCACTCGATCCGGACCAGTCAACTTTTACTCGCATGTTCACCGACAAAGCAGTGGAATTTATCGAAGCGAATAAGGCTGGACCGTTCTTCCTCTATGTCCCGCACGTGATGCCACATGTACCCATCGCGGCATCGAAGGATTTCAAGGGCAAGTCAGCTCGAGGCCTTTACGGCGACGCAGTTGAAGAAGTTGATTGGTCCGTGGGACAAATTCTCGACGCAATCAAACAACATCAAATCGACGGACAGACAATCGTGCTATTCCTGTCGGACAACGGGCCGTTCCTCAGTTACGGAGATCACGCTGGCTCAGCCGGTCCGTTTCGAGAAGGGAAATTGACGACCTTTGAAGGAGGAGTCCGGGTACCCCTCATCGCTCGCTGGCCAAAGCATATTGCTGGATCGCTAACGAGTGACGAGTTGATTACGGGCCTCGATCTCCTTCCAACGCTAGCCAAGCTAGTTGATGCGCCACTGCCGACGCGGAAGATCGACGGCCTGGATCTATCCCCTTTGTTGTTGGGTAAGCCTGGAGCGCATGGTCGTTCGGTCTTCGCTTATTTCTCCGGTTCAGAATTGCACGCGATCCGCGAGGGGAATTGGAAACTGCATGTGCCCCACGACTACTTGACGGTCAACGGTCTGCCCGGCGCCGGTGGCAAACCGGCGAACTTTGAAAACATGAAACCCAATTCCATCGAAGAATCCGGAGTGCGCGGCATCGCTAGCCGCCATGGATACAGAGTCGAGTCGCTCGAACTGTCGCTGTTCGATCTAGCGAGCGACCCCGGCGAGCGGGTCAATCTAGCCTCCCAAAATCCGCAACGAGTCGCTCAGCTGTTGAAGCATATTGCCGCGTTTCGCGCAGAGTTGGGTGATTCTCTGACTAATCAGTCGGGCAGTGGTTCGCGGCCTTAGCCCGCAGGAACGCTCAGTCTTCGCGATTTTCCGGTCGACAATGGTAACTTAGGGGAGTTAAAGTGGTCGTACGAAGAAAATCGGTTTGTCAAATAAAGAAAACCGGTTTAACGGTCAATCCTTTCGGGCCAAATGGTCCTTGCGGCAGCGACAGAATTGCTGTCTACCCGGGCGATAAGGCGAATTTGCTAGTTACGAGGATACAACTTGAGGGTAGAATCAAAGAAAAGTAAAGAAGTTTTTGAAAGTAACCATTAGGAACATATGCAATCCAATCTGCTAGACATGGAACC
>JANNNN010000883.1:0-7352 GCA_031398555.1 Planctomycetia bacterium
GAAGCCCAGCGCTGGTTTCACTACCTGTTTGATCCCACCGACGACAGCGATGGCCCAACACCCGAGCGATTCTGGAAGGTGCGACCGTTCCAGTCCACCGACGTCCGCAAGATCGAGGAGATCCTGGTCAACCTAGTCACCGCAGCAGACCCCGTTTTGCGCGAGGAGACCATCAGCAGTATCGATGCGTGGAAGGAAGCACCGTTTCGACCGCACGTGATCGCCCGCTTTCGACAGCAGGCATATATGTACAAAACAGTGATGGCCTATCTGGATAATCTGATTGCCTGGGGGGATTCGCTGTTCCGTCAGGATACCGGCGAGGCCATCGACGAGGCGCTGCAATTGTACGTCCTGGCTGCAAACATCCTTGGCCCGCGCCCGCTTCCCGTACCCAAGAAGGGCACGGTCCGCCCACAAACCTATGCCAACTTGCGGCAAGATCTGAAGCAGTTTGGAACGGTCGAACGCGAATTGGAATCGGAGCTGCTCTTCGATTCCATACCGCTTCCCGGCGAAGGGCAGGGAGATAATGCCCGGCTGTCGCTACTGAACAGCCTTGGAAAGTCGCTTTACTTTTGTGTGCCGCGAAACGACATGCTGTTGAGATACTGGGACACCGTTGCCGATCGGCTCTTCAAAATTCGCAACAGCCTGAACCTCCAGGGCATCTTCCGTCAGCTGGCGCTGTTCGAGCCGCCCATCGATCCGGCTATGCTGGCGCGCGCGGCAGCTGCCGGCCTGGACGTCGGTGCCATCGTCAATGGGCTTAACCAACCCTTGCCGTTGGTACGCTTTGGATTCCTCGTGCAGAAGGCCGCCGAGATCGCCCAGGAAGTGAAATCGCTGGGTAACAATCTACTGTCGGCTATGGAGAAGGAGGACGGTGAAGCGATGACCCTGCTGCGCGCCAGGCACGAGCGCGTAGTGATGGAGATGGTCGAACATGTCCGCTACGGGCAGTTACAGGAGGCGATCAAATCGAAGGAAGGTCTGCTGCAGACTCTGGCACTCGCCGTGCAGCGCTACACATACTACGAACGCCAGCTTGGAAAGAAGTCCGATGAAATCGAAAAAGCCATCCCAGAACTGAGCGAGCTCGATATGGACAGCCTGGACAAGATGAAATTTTCCATGGAGGAGCCTGAGCTGATTCCGCGCGAGGTTCCGATCGACATCTCTCAAGATCTTGGGGAATCGGGTGGCAAGATCGTGAGCAGTCACGAAGCGGACGAACTGTCAAAGCTATCGACCGCCCGTGACATTCAAGACGCCATTCGATATATTCGACTTGGTGCTAAGGGCCTCGGATTGATTCCTGACTTCAGCCTCGATCTTCACTTTTGGGGGTTGGGAGGCCATACTGACATTTCGGGAGGCACCAAACTTTCACATGTCGCTTCGTTTGCAGCGGACGTCGCTGCGGCAATCGCCGATCGAATGACCTACGAAGCGGGCACTGCGGCCAAGATCGGCTCCTATGCACGCCGTGAACAGGACTGGGCCTTCCAGAGTAACCTCGCTGTCGGCGAGATCAATCAGATCTTCAAGCAGATCCGCGCCGCCCAGATCCGCGAGGCTGTCGCCGAGCAGGAACTGAAGAATCACCGCCAGCAAATGAAACACGTTCAGGAAATCGAGCGATTCCTGAACGAAGAAGGAACGGAGAAGAAAGGGAAGAAGACCAACAAGGCCCTCTATTCCTGGATGAAGCGCGAGGTAAAAGGCCTGTACGCCCAGTGCTTCCAGTTCGCGTTCGACATCGCCAAAAAGGCCGAGCGTGCGTTGCAGCATGAATTGGGAAATCCGCAGCTTAGCTATCTCCAGTTCGGCTACTTGGCTGGCAAGGAAGGCCAGCTGGCCGGCGAGAAGCTCTACCTGGACATCAAACGCATGGAGATGGCTTACCACGAGCTAAACCAAAGAGAGTACGAACTCACCAAACACGTCAGCCTGCTGCAGGTCGACCCGCTGGCGCTGGTTCAGCTGCGCATGACCGGGCGCTGCACGGTCCGGTTGGACGAATCGCTGTTCGATATGGATGGCCCAGGCCATTATTTCCGGCGCATCAAGACGGTCGCGGTCAGCATTCCCTGCGTGGCTGGACCCTACGCCAGCGTCAATTGCACGTTGACCTTGCTCAAGAGCACCATCCGTACGACACCTGCTGCAGGTGATCAGTATCCACCGCTCGATGCAGAGGACACTCGATTCAGCAGTTATTCCGGCAGTCTGCAAGCCATCGTGACCAGCTCGGCTCAGAACGACAGCGGCTTGTTCGAAACCAACCTGCGCGACGAACGGTATCTGCCGTTTGAGAACTCAGGCGTCATCAGCGAGTGGCAACTGCAACTGCCGGCGAATCCGAGCAAGCAGGAGCCGGCTCAGTTCGACTACGCAACGATCAGCGACGTCATCCTGCATCTTCGTTATACCGCCCGTGAAGGTGGCGGCCTGCTGCGCAGCGCGGCTTTGACTAACTTGAAAGCGGCCATCGAAGAAGCGACCGCTGCTGGCTCGGTGCGACTCTTTTCATTGCGACACGAATTTCCGTCTGAGTGGGCTAGGTTCCTGAGTCAAAAGCCGGCTGCTAATCAGCGGTACGAGTTGGCTCTCACCCTCAGTCCGGAGCACTATCCGTTCTGGAGCATAGGGTCGCTGAATAGTGTGTCACGCCTTGAGATTTTGGCCCGTAGCACGAAGTCCCCGTCCCCTGGCAGCATTGAGATCTATGATCAGATAAATGATCAACCCCAAGCAGCCAAGAAGGATGCCCTTGTCAAGGTCGCGAACCTGAATAACTTGCTGGTCGGCCTGCTCAATGGGATCGCCCTGCCGGCCAATCCTGCGGGAGCGTTGAAACTATTCTTCGACGATAATGCCATGTCGGACTTGTGGCTCGCTATTACCTGGAAAGGGTAGTCGCTAAGGATTAGTGAGATTCGGAGCCCAAGTTGCCGTCTTGATCTGAGGGATTTTGCCATCAGCGGGCAACGTCGTTTTTACCGCCGCTTTCAATTGGGCTGACAAATCGGCGACTGTCGCCGCAAGCTCTGGTTTCTCTGCCAAGTTTGTTAATTCTTTTGGATCAACGTCATGATCGTAGAGTTCATGGCCGTATTCTCCTTCGCCCCATTCGGTGTATCGCCAGCGAGCCGTACGTAGGCTGTATCCGAAGAACTGAGTGCCTTCATCGGCAACCGCCGCACTGGCACCGGCTCGATTGAATTTGCCCCCCCTCACCACTTGGGTCAGTGCCCAGCCCCGGCCAACTTGACTGGGATCGTTTAACATAGTTACCAAACTTTGTCCTTGTAGATTCGCTGGCTTCGCAACCCCGCACATTTCGGCCAGAGTTGGAAAGAGATCGACGTGTGCTACCAGCGACTCGCTACGGCTCCCCCCCTTGGCTTTCCCAGGTGCAACGACTAGCAACGGCACGCGTGCGCTCTCTTCAAACAGGCTTTGTTTCTGCCACAATCCATGTTCGCCGACGTGATAACCGTGATCACTGGTAAAGACAATGATCGTATTGTCGGAAAGCCCCAGTCGATCGAGCGTATCGACGACTCGACCAACTTGCGCATCCATGAAACTGATGCTTGCGTTGTAAGCCTGCCGAGCCTGTCGGCGGAGCGGATCGGTCAACTTGTCTTGCTCTTTCTTGTAGCTACCAAGTCCGGGACTGGGAATATCCGCTTGATCTTCCTTGACACCAGTTACCACTGGCATAGACGCCGCAGGATGAAGGCCGAAGTAGGGCTCCTTAGGTGCAACGTAAGGAGTATGCGGTCGGAAGAATCCAACCGCCAAAAAAAAGGGGCGGTCTTTTCGCTTTGCACAGCGTTCAAGAATCCATTCCGCATCGGATGCTAATTTCGCGTCCGTATGATGTTCATCGCTCTTAGGCGAAGCATACCAACTGAGCGTTCCGCCAAATTGATTCGGGGTCAGCGTCGTAATCGATGGTTGCTCGTCGAGTCGATCGACACCGGCTGGATTGCATTCGATTTCCCAAGAGCCGGGATCATCATGACCGTCGGTACCAATCGAATTCGGAACGTTGTAGTGATATAGCTTTCCAACCCGGGCCGCGAAGTATCCCGACTGCCGAAAGGCTTGCGGTAGACTCACTTGGGTCGGAATTGTCTGGCGAAAGATTTGCGAGTTCGCTTGAATGCCCGTGCTGTTCGGATAAAGCCCGGTGAGCAACGAGTTGCGACTAGGACCGCAAAGAGGAAACGCACAGTAGGCCTTGTTGAAGACGACGCCGCGAGAGGCCAAACGATCTATATTGGGCGTTTTTGCCAGCGGATCGCCGTAGCAGCCTAGCAAGTTATTCAAGTCGTCTGAGATCAAGAACAAAACGTTCGGACGTTTCGGCTCTTGCGCAAGCAACCCATTTGCACACAACAGTGCTACCATACAGAACAAAACGTTCTTAATCATCGAAGCAGCTCCAGCAAGGTTTACACGCCTCTGCCGACGTGATTGCAAATTCTGAACCCTGGCAATTTTAGCATGTCTCGATAATCGCCTGTGCGACGAATCTGATTTTATTCGGGAACGCAAGATCACCGCTTCAAGTATTTTTCAAGGTGGTCGTCATTGAAAACGGAAGAACGGGGCTCTGCCGAGCGTGTCGTAGCGCAATTATAAGACGTCACTGTACCTATGAACGTTCTCAGACCGATGCGCGGACGGCACCTGTTCGCGGCAAATCATTTAGCGTCGAGCGTTGTCTTCAAAGCTATTGAGAACTCGTCGACGAATTTGTTTCCGCCGCCGACGAATAAGTGAGTGACGGTGCCGTTGCGATCAATAATCACCGTCTGCGGAATTGCGTTGGCTTCGTACAATTGAGCCACTTCGCCATCGACATCCAAGAGAACCGTCGCGGCGAGTGCAAGTCGAGCGACGGCAGTGTTAATGCGTTCCTTGCCCTCCTGCAAATTCACAGCAATTAACTCGACGTCTTGGCCACCAATCTCTTTCACAACCCGGTCAATTTCGGGCATAGTCTTCATACATGGACCACACCAACTGGCCCAAAAATCGAGTACCACAACTTTGCCAACGTAATTCGATAACTGATGGGGCGAATCGTCGAGCCCCTTGAGTTTGAAATTGGGTGCTGGTTTTCCCACCAACGGTGACGTACTTTCCGCCGATGCTCCGCCTTCACCCTCCTGATAGACCTTTGGCAGTTGGGCTAGCGAGAGTTTCCAAATTTCCTTTTTTAGGGCTCGAGCTTGAGCCCCTACGTCGCGTCCGAACAGAATGACCTGCAAATCAGCAATCGTCTGTTCGCAATCACCCAGTAAAACGCTATTCCCGAGCAGTTTGCCATCCTTCATCGCCTTCGGGACGAAGGTGATACCTCGACTATCCTTGCGAATGGCATGTACTTGGAACTCCAAAGATTTCTCTTCATCAGCTGGCTTATCGGCCGGTTTATCCTTTAGTTCTTCTTTGCCTTTCACGCCATCGACGGGTTTATCCCACTGGCGATCATGCAGCCAGTAGATTTGCGCAATCTGTTCCGTCGGCAGCTCAACGTTTTCTAAACGCACTTCAAGTGTCGTTTTCGTTTCGTTTAGTGCTACTAGTCGTCCTCGTAAGTAATCGCCGTTGGTTGAAATCAGCAGATGAGTTGGAGGGTCTGCCTTCATCGAACGCGGAACGGTCATCAACCGTTCCAATTTCTGCGGCGTCTCGTTCACGGCGTCGCGACTTGGTCGGAGCGTGATCGATTCCAAGTTGGAGTGGGGAACGAAAGTGGTTTGTGTGTTTTCCGACGAGAACGTGACACCTTTCTCGTCAATGGCTTTCACTATTCCTTCGACGACATCACCCGAGCGAAACTCTAGTCCGATGGTCATCCGCCGTGCACGTGGACTTGATGCCGCACGATTTGGCCTGGCAGCAGCAGGCAGCGGCCGGATCTGCATAGCTTGAGCTTGTACTTCCGCCGTTGCCTTTGCTTTCGCAGAAGTCGCTTTCGGAGTGCTGGCACCCATTTCCACTTTGCCAGACGTCATTTCAGTGAGAGTTACCGGACCAACCGCCGATTCCGCCTGCCATAAAAATGTTTTGACGTCAGCCGCTTCGAAACCTACCATGGATCCAGCCAATTCGCATGTTGAAGTTAACAAACGACCCTTGGGACTGGCAGTGTCGGTCGCCATTTTTGGATTTTTATAGGATGCAGAATTGCCCACCAAGCCAACCAGATGACTTACATCGAAGTGCATCGGGGCGGCGATATCCTCAACCCTAAAAGCTACTTTTCCAGCGTCTGATTCGAGCCATTTTCCCGTCAAACGGCTGCGATCGTTGAGTTCAATTTCAATGGATTCATCGACACTTGTCCCCTTGGCCGCCGAATTCGGTTCTGGCTTTTTTTCGGCATCCACGGCATCGAGTGACTTTTTATCTGCTGGCGTTTGAGCCGTTGTTTCAGCGTCCGTTGTCAAGCCAGGAAAAAGTGCGCGGCGGATTTCGCTGATTTTTACTGTCGATGTCGGCATGCCGCTTTGTAAGATCTGGAATTCGCCGGTCTCAGCATTGAAATTACCGAGCGTGCCTGCGATGGCTTCGCCTTTGGAATTGACAATGTGGCCGGTAGCTTCACTGTTTCCGTCGGGCAGGTGTCCATCCCATTCTCTAACTTCAAATCGTTCCAATCGAAAAACCGATTGATAATTCTCCTGGCCGTGATTGGATAGTTTCACGTAGCGCCCGGGTGTAAGTTTTTCAGATTTCAGTTCTAAACTCTCCAGCAGTTTTCCATTTAAAGTTGACACAGCAGCCAGCCCAGCAGTTTGGTCGAGGTATACAATTAGGTTCAACCGGTTGTTCTCGCCGGCATAGTCGGCAATTAACGCTACGTCCGCATTACCGCCCACTTCTCGAACCATTGCCAGATCCCCATCCCAGATCTCAAGTCGAACTGCCGCATCGTTATCGCTTCCTTTGGAATCTTTCGTGCAACCTAGCGAGAGTACGAAGTCGGGTGTTTTCGTCCATGAAAGCGAAAATCGGACTTCACATTTATCTGGCAAATTGACATCACCCACGATGCAGGCCCCGGCTTTTGATGTCGAGATCGAGCCGGCCTCGAAAACCCAGTCTTCCGGTTTCTCGGTACTCTGCCAGTCCACGCCGGTTCGAGGTCCGCTGTAAACCAAACGGCCAGCAAAACTTGAGTCGCTAAATTCGCGCAGCATTCCTCTTGGAAAAGCGACCTCACCTAGCGTCGGAGAGTTCACAATCACCGATTTTTCATCCAGTTGCTTCAATTCGCCTGAAATAGAATTGCCACCCGAGAGAAGAAATGTCTGCTTGGTAGG
>JANNNN010000914.1:0-1964 GCA_031398555.1 Planctomycetia bacterium
GCTTATCAAATTGGATGACCAAGAGTTCGCTCCTGGCATTCAAGCCGCACCGATCATCGCCCAACTGCGTCACAAGCAAAGCAAGACGGAGTTCATCGTTGTGATGAATCACCTTGCCCGCGGCAGCGCCGAACTTCGCAAGCGGCAAGCTCTACTGTTGGTCGAATGGGCGAAGAAACAAATGCTGCCAATCATTACGGTCGGCGGATACAATTTTGACTACGACATCCCCACGAAGAAAGGCAACGAAGCCTTTGAAGCTTTCCTTCAAGATGGTACTTGGAAGTGGATCGAGCCCAAGCAAATGATCGATACGAACTGGGCCGATCGAAATCGTGACGGCAAGGATGACTATCCCGACTCGATGCTCGATTTCTCATTCGCAGCCGGTCCCGCTAAGAAATGGCGACTTCAATCAGAGATTATTATCCGCGAAGGAGATTTTCCCGACACCGAGAAAACCTCCGATCAACGCCCCATTCGCACTACAGTCACGAGTTGGTAGTGTGAGAAATTACACTAACGGGTGTCGGAAAACAATGTTTTTCAAAAGTCAAGTCGCAGCCAGCCAACTTAATCTGCGATGAGTGAACCCTACAGCGCTTCAGGCTTTCCTAAAAACAATCTTGCCCGAATGGCGCTTTCTTAACTCACCGAAAACAGATCTGCCTTTTTAGCTTCGATGAAATCAAATGCTCCACGATCGACCATCATATCGAACTCGGTACCAGTCAGTTTTGCAAAGAACGTATTCATGACTTCACCGGTTGAAACTATTCAGAAAGCTTCTATGCAGGTTATATCAGCTTGAAAAAAAGCCCCCTCTGAACCCAGGATGATTATAACCAAGCCGATAGGCTAAAGCGATGGACCGTTTCGGGAGAATTCGCTTGACCACGACTTGGTTTGCACCAGCTTCACGTTCAGCGATCAAGCACTATTATTTTTTGAACTCAGAATTCCCCAAGTAGAAAACCACATCAACGCTGTTGCGCAACGTGATTTGCCCATCGGTTGTCGATGAGGGAGTTGACTCGAAGAGGTCGTCCCTACCTCCATACCTCGACGCGCCCATGCCTATACCTGAGTCGCTACCGCGTGAGGTACTCTTTGAGTTGCCGATTGACTCAATAGCCGATAGTTCAGCCCCAAGTTCATTCGCCATGGCCTGTGCTCGTTCTTTCGCAACTTGAACCGCCTGCACACGAAGCTTGTCAAGCTGAGTTTTTTCTTGCGACGAACGATACCTTACGCTATCAATTCGATTGATTCCTTTTTCAACGATTCCTTGATAGATATCTTCAAACTTCTTCAAGTCCTTTACGATAATCGCAAACTCACGGAACGCTGTATACCCAATCGTTCTTCCTCTTATTGCAAAAGGGTTCTGGTCCTCTGCGGAATCGCCGAAAGGATCGTCGCCGAAGGTATTTTCATTGTTTTGTTGCCCCTTACTGCCCTTTGCACTCGACGAAGGTGGCGCTGAGAGGATTGGATTAATCGAAAGCAGATCTGCATTGATCATTTTTTCGTCGATGTTCTTCGATCTAAGAAATTCAAGCAGCAAGCGACTCTTTTCTCGATTGTCTTTGCACGCCTCCGCTGGAGTCTTAGCGCGAGATTCGATCGAAGCTCGGATAACTATTTCATCCGCCACTAAACTCATTTCGGCTTCGCCTGTAACCGAAATCGTTGGTTTTGAATCTTGGCCTAGCGCAAACGCGTTCAGCAATGCACTCATCGCGACAACTTGCAAAGCAAGTCTGTGAGCTGAGTTTTTCGATGGGAATAGCATCGTAAATTCCTTTTGCTAACGACGGGAGGATCTGAAAGCCAAGGGTATCCGGCAACGTTTTCCATTGACTAAGTCCAGTTTAGTCTAGTGACAGCGATCCCATTTGAATACCACCTTCTTGCACAGCGGATGGTTCTGCTTCTGACTAGACTAGTGCCGCAACATCGCG
>JANNNN010000918.1:0-6314 GCA_031398555.1 Planctomycetia bacterium
TGTTCCATCATTCTTGGGAAACCAACCAGCCGGTCCACCAGCACCGATCGGTACCACGATCGAGCCGGTACTATTCTCATTGCCCGCTTGAATCCGATTGAACAATGGTGTCTGCTCGACAAACGCCAGCAACGGAACAAATACGCTAAGACGCTCGTAGTTCGCAGCGTTGCGTTCAGGGCAGCTGCCGCAGAAATTTGCTGTCCCTCCCGATTTAACGGGGAATTTTTTGTAGGTGCTCTCGTAGTTCAGTACAGCCAATCCCATTTGTTTGAGGTTGTTCGTACATTGCATTCGGCGCGCAGCCTCTCGAGCCGCCTGAACGGCAGGCAATAATAACCCAACCAAAATCCCAATGATGGCAATCACGACTAATAATTCAACTAGCGTAAATCCGCGATTTACTTTATTTCGGACCATAGCTCACCTTAATGAAGTGGAACATGAACGAATAGGGGGCAAAATAGACACTTTGGCGGTGCATAATAAACAAAGATCTTTTTCCCATCTACTGGCCGGATGTATAGTAGAGGCATTTAGGCTGCCAATGATTACCGTGAAGGAAAGAATACGCTCCTTAAATAAGCATTGGTCATCTGCGTTCATGGCAAGCGATTTCCGCGATTATGCAGCCATTATCATTGTTTATTACCTTCCACCGTGCTCGCAGGGCGCTCCCCCTAAAGGTTGTGGCGAGGCAGTGTTATAATCTTTTGGCAGACGGTTAGTCGTCGTTAAAGCGTTTCCATTTCACACGATTTTTACACCAGTCACACCATGATCAAAGCGGCAATTGTAGGTTGTTCGGGTTACACCGCAATCGAAGCGATTAAGCTTCTCCTGCGACATCCTGAAGTAGAAATTACGGCAGCAACAAGTCGCCAAGCCGATGGCAATATGATCGATGCGATGCATCCGCAATTGACCGATCGATTGAATTTGGTCGTTGAAGATCTATCGCCGGAACAGATTGCCAGTTGCTGCGACGTGGCCTTTTGCTGTTTGCCGCATGGAGCTTCGGCACCGATTGTCTCGAAGCTGTTGGCTAACAACTGCCGAGTCATCGACTTGAGCGCGGACTATCGCCTGAGCACGCCGGAACTTTATAAAAAATGGTATGGCGACGAGCATACCGATCCAGGAAGATTAGGAAGCACCCCGTATGGTTTGCCTGAACTGTTCGCCGACCAAATCCGGGATGCGAATCTGATCGCTAATCCGGGATGCTATCCGACAAGCGCGATTCTTCCGTTAGCTCCACTAATTCAGCATGGTTTGATAGAAACTTCGGGCATCGTAGTGGATTCAAAAAGCGGCGCCAGCGGAGCAGGTCGCACGCCGAAGGTGGGAACGCTTTATTGCGAAATCAACGAAGGTTTTTCTGCCTACGCGGTTGGAACGCATCGGCATCAGCCAGAGATTATCGATATCGTCGGGCGTTTTGCCGGTACGGCTCCCCAGTTGGTTTTCACGCCGCATTTGGTTCCGATGGACCGTGGGATCCTGTCGACGATTTATACTCGTCCTCGCTCGGGTGCGACTGCCAATCAGATTCGCGAGTGTCTTAGCCAGTTTTATGAAAAACATCCCTTTGTGCGCGTTGTCAGTCATTTGCCGGTGACCAAGTACGTCGCCAACACCAATTACTGCGACATAACCGTTCGCGAAAATGACGGCTGGATTATTTTAATCTCGGCACTCGACAACCTAATCAAAGGCGCGTCGGGCGCAGCAGTGCAATGCATGAACGTGATGTTCAATATGGATCAAACTTTAGGATTGGGAGCATAGTCAAACGTGACACATTTTTTGCCAAAGGAATTTCGTTTCGCAGGTGTCACGTGCGGTATAAAAACTCGTGCCGGTGCCAAAGACTTGACCGTAATTGTTTCCGATCGACCAGCCGTCGCTGCGGGTGTCTATACTCAGAATCAAGTCGTAGCTGCACCGGTTGTTCTCTGCCGAAGTCGCACACCCTTGACGACTGCCCGCGCGATTGTTGTTAACAGCGGCAATGCCAATGCGTGCACCGGAACCAAGGGCGACGCTGACGCTCGGCAAATGTGCGACTTGGTCGCCGCCGCATGCAACAAGAAATTAAATTCTACGATCTCAGGTGAACATGCGTTGGTGATGAGCACTGGCATCATCGGCCGGTTCTTGCCAATGGATAAAGTGGAAGCTGGTATTCACCAAGCGGCTGAAGCTCTGGCTATGGGCGAAGCAGCATTTCTGGATGCGTCGGATGGCATTCTGACAACGGATGCGGGCCGCAAAGTCACCAGTCGATCGTGCAAAGTCGCTGGTCGTGAGATTCATATCGCGGGTATGGCCAAAGGCGCGGGCATGATTGGTCCCAACATGGCCACGATGTTGTGCTGCATCCTTACCGATGCGCCATTGACCGCCGAACAAGCACAGCGAATGCTCAATGTTGCCGCCAATAAGTCGTTCAACAACATCAGCGTTGAAGGGCATACGAGCACGAACGATACAATGTTGCTGATGGCCAATGGAGCCGCCGGTGGCGCAGCGCTCACTGGCGCAGAAGAGGCCGCTTTTGCAGAGCACTTGGAAGCGATGTGCATTGAGCTGGCCAAACAAATTCCAGCGGACGGTGAAGGCGCAACGCACTTGATTGAAATCAGCGTCACCGGCGCGAAGACAGAAGCTGACGCGCGGAAGATTTCGAAAGAAGTCGCCAATAGCAACTTGGTAAAGTCGGCTGTGTTTGGCGGCGATCCGAACTGGGGACGTATCGTTTCAGCGGCTGGTTATGCGGGCGTACCGATCGAGACCAATCGACTGGATCTACAAATCAACGGCATTCCGCTTTTCAAAGCAGGCGAACCTATTGCCTTCGATGCCAAGACGGCCAGTCGCTCGATCAAAGAGAATCACACGACGCTGATTGAATTGAATGTTGGCAGCGGAAGTGGTGCCTGCAAGCACTGGACGAGCGACCTGACGCTCGACTACGTGCGATTCAATTCTGAGTACACGACATGAGCGCGCCGAAGCAGACGGGCGGCGCCGTTATTGGCATTGGTACCGATATCATTGAGTGTGTACGTATCGCTAAGATGATCGAAAAGCACGGTGAGGTGTTTTTACATCGTGTTTACACTCGCAACGAAATCGCCTACTGTTCATGCCGCAAATCAGCCAATCAACATTACGCCGGTCGTTGGGCGGCTAAAGAGGCCGTATTAAAAGCGCTTGGGACCGGTTGGTCGCGAGGCATTCAATGGACGGATGTCGAAGTTGTCAACGAGATCGGTGGCAGACCTTACATAGAACTCGATGGCCAAGCAAAGGTTATCAGTCAACAGCAAGGTATTCACAAGATAATGATCAGTATTTCGCATTGTCGAAGTTACGCAATTGCATATGCGACCGCAGTCGGCACGCAGCCAACGCGTCAAAAAGAAAGTTGAAATCATGAAACGTAAAATGGTTCTGTTGACTTGGGGACACTCCAATCCACGGACTGCCAAGACTGCAGCCGGTTTGCTGCGCTATTGCCCCGAAGAATGCGTCGCGGTATTCGATCCCGACAACGCAGGGCGATTGGCAAGCGACTTTCTTGAAACCGGTGGCAACACACCGATGATTGCGAAACTGGAGGACGCTCCCGGGGCGGACACGTTGGTGATGGGCATCGCACCTCCAGGCGGTCGCATTCCGACTGAGTGGCGGGCGGTCTTGCTTGAAGCCATCGACCGCGGCATGAACCTACTCAGTGGACTGCATGATTTCTTATCGGATGATCCAGAGCTGGCGAAGGCTGCAGCGGCCAGGGGCGTCAAAATCACCGACGTACGCAAGAACAACTTTCGCCAAATCGCCCGTCGCCACGGGATCAATCCGAATTGCTGCAGGATTCACACTGTCGGCCATGATTGCAGTGTCGGCAAGATGGTAGTCAGTCTTGAACTGTCACGAGGTCTTACCGCCCGAGGTCGCGATGCGAGGTTTGTTGCCACCGGTCAGACCGGAATTATGGTGGCAGGTGCCGGGTTGCCGCTGGACTGCATCGTTGCAGACTTTGTGAGCGGTGGCGCAGAACAGCTCGTTCTAGAAAATCAGCATCATGAGATCATAATCGTCGAAGGCCAAGGTAGCTTGGTGCACCCTTCTTACTCCGGTGTAACGCTTAGTTTGTTGCATGGCTGCATGCCTCACGCACTGGTCTTCGTCTTCGAAGCTGGCCGTGATTGCGTTGGCGGGCTGGAGCAAGTAAAGCTTCCGTCGCTGGCGGAGCAACGCAAACTGTTCGAAACAATGGGCAGTCTCTACCAACCTTGTGTGACAATCGCTTTAGCCATGAACGGCCGTCAATTGTCACCAGAGGACGCGCATCGCTTGGCGCAGCATATTGAAAACGAGATGCAGTTACCAGTGGTCGACGTCATCCGCGACGGTGCCGATCGATTGGTCGACGCCGTCGAGCATTTTTATACACACGGAAACTGGCGCTGAGTTGACACAAAGTGGTCACCGATCCCGTGATGCGGTCCGTGCCTCTAACTTTCCTTTGCCGCGTACTCATCCGACTTAGTAACAAGCAGCTAGCCGTCAATCGCTAATGCGCAAGCGAAATGCCCATTGGGTGGTCGATGGAGTTGTGTCAATAATCAGGGCAGGCTGCAAACTCAGTAGATCAGCTTCGCGGTTGGCATTGGTCGTCGGGAGAATCGGTTCCATTCGAGCGACCACTTCGCCGACAGGTAATTCCCAACTGCCACCTGATGCACTTGCCCAAGATCCAGCAAGCTTGTACGTGCTCGCCAAATTCTCAGGCTTAGTCGATGAACGGCACGCGAGCTCGACGATCCAGCACTTTAAATCGGGCACCAACGTAAAGCTGGCCGACCAATGGCCGCGGCCTGACATGCCGACTCCGAAGACCACTTCACGACCGTCGCCAAACGATTGTAGGTGAATTTGCTGAAGCGGTGGCGACTCGGGCCAAGTGCAACCACTGTGACCCTCGGCGGAACGCAACAGTTCGACATCTCCCAGTCGCCATACGTGGCAATAGCGATCAGCGACCCATTCAAAGCCAAGCTCGCCAAGTTTTCCGCCGTTCAACGTCAGGGGTTCAGCAGTTCGCTGAGTGCCGCGTGTCATAATGTCCTCCGCTCCAAAATCGCGAAAAGTATGCCACTCTGCCGTCATGATTGCTACTACGACACAGCGTCGCGGCACACTATTTGCGCAATGTTTATTCTTCAGTATTTTGCATCATTCGCCACCGCAAGAAGGACTCCAGAAATCCCTGAATGTCGCCTGCCATGACCGCGTGAAAACTGTTCTGCATGTATTCAGTGCGAGAATCCTTCACGCGCTGCTCGGGATGCAGGAAGTAGTTTCGAATCTGCGATCCGAAGCCCTTTTGCCGCACCTTGCCTTTGTATTTTGCCAGTTGTTCTTCTTCGCGTTTCTCTTCTTCGACACGAGCCAATCGAGCACGAAGCAACTTCCACGCTTGCGCTCGGTTCTTATGTTGACTTCGTTCCGCTTGGCACGCAGCAACGATGCCAGTTGGAATGTGCGTCAATCGAACCGCACTGTCCGTCTTATTGATGTGTTGTCCGCCAGCACCGCTTGCCCGGTACGTGTCCTCGCGGACATCCTTTTCTTCGATTTCCACTTCGACCGAATCATTGATTTCTGGCGAAACGTCAACGGCCGCAAAACTTGTTTGCCGTTTACCTTCTGCGTTGAAGGGGCTGATCCGCACCAAACGATGCATCCCTTCTTCACCCTTCAGATACCCATATGCCATCGGGCCCCGAATCGCAATCGTTGCTTGGGTAATACCCGCTTCTTGGTTGTCCTGTCGATCCATCAATTCGATCGAGAATTCGTTGTCCTTGGCCCAAGCAATATACATGTTGAGCAACATTTCGGCCCAATCGTTCGCGTCGACACCGCCATCCCGAGCATGCACGCTTAGCAAAGCTCCCGACGCATCGTGCGTTCCGTTCAAGAGGGCTTTCAATTCCAGTTGCGAAACTTCATTCTCCAGCCGCTCCAGTTCACCGACGACATCACCGCGTAGGTAACCATCCTCGGCAAGCATTCCGATCAAGCCAAGTAGATCTTCCGAAGCGGCCAACGCCTCTTTCAGCGGTGCTGCAATGGATCGCAAGTTCTTTAGCTCGGCGACCGTTGCCTGAGCCTTCTCTTGGTTGTTCCAGAAATCTTGAGCCGCCATCTGACTTTCGATGGTGGTGATTTGCGCGAGCTTGTTATCGTAGTCAAAGACTGTCCCGAAGTTGCGTAAGTCGTTGGCGGATCTGGGTTGC
>JANNNN010000951.1:0-4378 GCA_031398555.1 Planctomycetia bacterium
GCTCTCAACGGACTTCAGCCACCAATGGATTCTCCACTGCCAAGATGAAACTGCAGTGTGTATTTTTGTGCGTCCCATTTGCCGGATGCGACCCGCCGCATCGACAAATCCTGCCAAATCCGCAAGGTCTTCGCCCGAGGAATGACTTTTGCTGCCGATCTACCTTCCCCGACTGCTTTCAACTTGCTCTGCGCCCAAGTTCCACTTAGTATGGGGGATGACCCGCTGTGCCCCGGCGGTCGGTTGCCGTCGTAACCCAAACGACCGCAGATCCCCTCGTCGAGAACTGAGTAACACCGTGGTTTTGTCTGACATCGATCGAAGGCTACTCAACAGGTGTATCGAAGGTGCGCCTGGAGCGTGGGAGGATTTCGTTGACCGCTTCATCGCGTTGATCACCCACGTTGTCACTTCAACTGCCCAGCTTCGGCTTGGTGAATTTTCCGAACAGACGCGAGACGACGTCGTAGCCGAAGTTTTTCTCAAGTTGGTCGACAAGGATTTTGCTGTCTTACGCAGGTTTCGGGGACAGAGCTCGCTGGGGACTTACCTAGTCGTCATTGTTCGGCGAATCGCGGTACGACGACTGGCTAAGCTTGCTCGAATTGCAACGACTCCGTTAGTCGTTGAGCCCGCTGCTTCTGAAGGCAACGGCGAAATGGCCGTCGAGAACAACGAGGAAGTTCAATCACTGCTTTCACAGATGCCCGTTGAAGAAGCTACTGCAATTCGCATGTACCACCTCGAGGAGCGTACCTACCGCGATATCAGCACGCAAATTGGAATTCCCGAGAACAGCGTGGGGCCATTGCTCTTTAAAGCTCGCACACGTCTGCGATCTATGCGAGAAACCTAATTGCCGAACCTTTGTCCTCATGGGCCAGCACTAAGTTCAAGTGTGCTTTGAAAGTCTATCTTTGCGCCATTCTGTGAACCCATGAAGCAATCGTTTTTACGATAACCCAGGTAACGTTGACGAAGGACCACACGGAAGATGGCTGAGCACGTAGCGGACTGCGGGCAGCGAGAGACTGTTGCCGAGCAGTTTCCAAAGGGTGCGAGTTCGACATGTGTCAGGCAATGTAAAGCTCTGGGGAAAACCAAGTAAATTTGCGACCTCGCGGGGTGAGAATCGGCGATAGCCCCTATCTGGCAGTTGCAAATAGGATCCCGAATTGAGCAGCGACCGACCATAGCTGCTGCCAAAGCAGGCGGTCGGTCGCTCCTGAATCGGATCGCAGCGGTCGATGCCATTTTCGATCGACGCAATCATGGACGCGTCCATCAACAACTCAGATGCAACGTGCTGTGGCTCGACTTGCCAATCAACCAAGTCGATCGTGCGGCATGAATAGACTGGCAATTCCTGCCATGGATGGATCGCTATTCCACGACTTGCAATCATGTAAAAGCGAGGCCGTTTGTTTGGCCAGCCCATCTGTGTCGGACAGAGTTCGATCGTCTGCCAACGGTAGCCGCATCGACCAAGCTGCTGAATCAAACGTTCAAACGCGAGTGACTTTGTGAAGCCGAGAACATTTTCAAGCAGCAAGAACTCGGGTTTGCAATCGGCTATTAAATCAATCAACCGTAAAAGCGATTGAGCTCTTGGATCAGCCACGTCGCGTTGATTGCCTCGCAATGAATAGGGCTGGCAAGGCGGCGACATCCACCAAAGGTTGGCCTTGAGTGCAAGGAGCTCTTCGATTGCGATTGACTCGATTTCGCGAATCCAAAACGAATGAGGATGGTTTCCTGCATAAACCTGGGCGGCAACCTGATGGATATCGATCGCTGCGGCGACATTCAACTCTGGCCAGGCGGTGGCGAAACCACCCACACCCGCAAAGAACTCGATCGCGCGAAAATCAACAGCGTTGTTTTTGGGAAACATCGAGTTCAAATCTTGTTGACTTTCAGCTACGCGAGCGGGTGAGCGGGACTGTCGGAAATTTTCCATAAACTCTTGTCGCAATTGTGTTTAAGGAGCACTCGCAGGCTCTGATGTATGCGGCTGGCATCCGGGGTGCTTACACGCTCAGGAGCTACGCGATTCTTTCGCTCGTTACAAAACACTTGCAGAGTTTTAGGGAAACCATGAACCGCTTTGAATGCAACATTGTAGGGGCGGTTGGCAAATCCAAGAGCTTACTTCTGCTCTTCCTTTTGTCGATGACGGAACTCATGTTTGTTCCTGAACCGTACGCATCAGCTCAAACGGACTCGTGGCGGCGTACTGCGAACGGTTGGGAGCGAGCCGAATCGTGGAATTACCTCGTCACGACTCCCGTGGGCAAGCTTCGGCCGCTAACGGTTGGTACATTGATGCAACGTTCTTGGCCAGCCAGCTTTGCAGCTGTTGAGCTAACTTTGATACTATTAATCATGCATTTTAGTAGTGCGAGAGCTGCCGTCCGGACTGACGAGCCCGGAGCGACCACGATATAGTTTGGGACCATCCTCCCAGGCATAGCACACGTGGACTAAGGGCCAATCCTAAAATATCCCCCTGCATCTTTGCGAGAGAACAATCATGGAAGCGTTCTTCATCCACAGCCAAACTCCGGCAAGTGATTGTGTACTGAAAATTGTCGCTCATCTACCCACCCGAAGTCTAGCGAAAGTGATCGATGCAGGCTTCTTCTCGCAACTGCGCGACGTGGATTTTATGCGCATCGCTGTTCTACTTGCACAGAAAAGTTATGAAGAAGGAGGCTGTCCGATTGGCGGCCTGATCGTGCATAACGCAACGCGACAAATTCTTGGCAAGGGACACAATACGCTCGTACAGGAAAACCATCCCTACAATCACGGCGAGACGTCGGCGATGCGAGATGCAGGCTCGATCGACTTCAGTGAAACGACTATGTTCACGACCTTAACGCCATGCAATGTGTGCGCATGTTTGTTGGTGGAACGTGGTTTCTCACGGGTTGTTATTGGTAACAGCCCCAATGAAAACAACAACGAAGCCTCGTTGCGTAACCATGGAGTACACGTCGAGTTGATGCCGGATACAATTGGAATCGAGCTTTATTCGCGATTCCAGCGGGAACGGCCCGATCTTGACCTTATTGACTGGCGTGGTGTGGCTGCGCTACGCAAGCGATGAGTGTCGCCCACTGCTCTGCAAAAGTAGCGTTCGGATGAAAAGTTGCGGCGACTTTGGAACAGTTAACATCGATAGGCAGGATGTACAGGATTTTAATTTCTCATCTTGTTAATCCTGTGTATCCATGTTCAAAAAATCCCTCCCGATCTTGACCTTATTGACTGGCGTGGTGTGGCTGCGTTACGCAAGCGATGTGCTCTGCAAAAGTAGCGTTCGGATGAAAGATTGCGGCGACTTTGGAACAGTTAACATCGATAGACAGGATGTACAGGATTTTAATTTCTCATCTTGTTTATCCTGTGTATCCATGTTCAAAAAATCCCTCAAATTCGAGAGCGGTTCAGGAAAGTCGTTTCACGCCGGAAGATGGCTTAAAGATTGCGCCCGGCTATGAGACTACTGCAACGGCATTGGACTTCAAAATGTGCTTGTCGACGAATTTAGAAATTCCGCTGTGCCGCATGCAGGATCAAGAATGGTTTCGTTCTTCTGCGGATTGGTGATCTCAACGACGAAATCGATGATTTTGGCTTTCGAATTGACATGGATGGACGGGTTGAACAGGATAAGCGCCCTGCAATGTAATTGATGGTTACTTGTGCCGCGTGAACCGCTTGTACTCAAGTTTCGGACTACCGAAATTGATCAGCAATCCGACTTCGATTCCTGTTGCTTTCAAATAGTTGATGATTTGTGCCTGATGTTCTGGTGCGATCGCCTTCACCGCCTTTAACTCGACGATCACGTTACCTTCAACGAGAAGGTCGGCATAAAACTCGCCAACTACACGGTTTCGGAAATATACCTGAACCGGCTGTTGGCGTTGTACCTGAAAACCCTTTTCTTGCAACGCAATTGCCAACGACTTCTCGTACACAGATTCGATAAACCCAATACCTAGCTCGTTGATGATTTCAAAAGCGCACCCGATGATTGCTTGTGTGATCTTGCCAAACTGGAGCCCAGAATCTCCGTCAGTATCCTGTATATCCTGTTCATCCATGTTTGTTCCTTTAAGCTGAAACTTGATTGAGTGGGACATAATTACATGGATGAACAGGATGAGCAGGATCGATCCATAGCTCGCGGATGACTTCAAAAGCGCACCCGATGATTGCTTGCGTGACCCCGCCAAACTGGAGCCAAGAATCTCCGTCAGTATCCTGTATATCCTGTTCATCCAAGTTTGTTTGTTCCGTTAAGCTGAAACTTGATTGAGTGGGACATAATTACATGGATGGACAGGATGAACAGGATCGATTCATA
>JANNNN010000956.1:0-3845 GCA_031398555.1 Planctomycetia bacterium
GACTTAAAGCGTCGCGGTTTACTCGAAGACACTATCGTCGTTTGGGGCGGCGAGTTCGGCCGGACTCCGATGGGCGAAGTCCGCGAATCAACCGGACGCAATCATCATATCGACGCCTTTACCATGTGGTTCGCTGGCGGCGGTTTCAAGCCCGGAATGCTCCATGGCGAGACGGACGAATTTGGCTTCGGCCCGATTGGCGAGTCAGTGCATGTCCGCGACATTCATGCGACTCTGCTACATCAGCTTGGCTTGAATCACGAACGGTTAACCGTACGTGCACAAGGTCTAGATTTCCGCTTAACGGGCGTACTTCCAGCTCGGGTTGTAAACGAAGTCGTTGCTTAACCATCGTCTAAAGCACATGGCAGGCGTTGCGAAGTTGCTGGCCCTTTGGGCCAGAACGGCCCAAACGGCCAGCCGTTCATCCAGCCCGGCCTAGCGGACCGGGAAACTTTTCTTCACAGCGGGACGAAGATGTTGCGATGCTTCCGGGTTAATCTCAATCATCTCGTTGACTTTGCCAGCTTGTTTGCGAAGTTCGAACGTGTCATACAGTTCAACGATCGCTGTGCGAGCTTCGAATCGCAATTGCGATGGTCTTTGTCTGAGCCAGAAGCACCGATGTTTCCCAATTGCTCTGCATCATGAAGGGGTCGACAGTGCATTCGGGAGCACAGCTTAACGAATTTCTCTAGACAGCTGGCTTCGTCAGAAACCGGTCACAAAAAAGTGGTCGCTGTCGAGCACCGGTTTCTAACGAAACCAGCTACATTTCCTCGTCCAAATTGCTTCACCGCATTGCCCAACAGGCAATGCGAGATCTTTAGATACTTTCCCTAAAAATCGATTAGAAACGTTGTCGTCGGATAAACCCGATAAACTCTTTATCAAGCGCTTGGAGATCGTCTCCGAAGTTGCGTTTGAAGAGAGCGATGCGGTCGCGAGGTGGAATATCAACTAGCGGTACCAGCTTACGCAAATCTTCGAGATAAGCGACATACTGCTTGGGCTTTGCCTTTAGCAAAAAGTAGGTCAACGCCCAACTTTCGCTGTACGCATCACTGGCGGTGCTGGGGTTTTGAAGCCGGGTGTCATCGGTGATCAAAGTTGTCAGCGAATCGGCCGGGCGCCTTGGCAAATAGTTCGCAAATAGCCCCCAATTGTGTGGATTGATCCTACCAACGGTCGCACCGCCTCGAGCGTTGTTGGTGTCTGGAGTTTCAAAGAACATCGCCATTCCTTCACTGAACCAGAGCGGACAGTCGGCCAACCTAACTTGCAAACCGGTGTTGAACGACAACTGATGAACCGCTTCATGGACGTTGGTCGCAAGCGTCCGTTCAGCCCCTGGTTGAGCAAAGGCTTGATTGATCAGCTGCGTTGAATTGAGCCGTGCACCGCCGGCAACTCCCGCCGCACCGGTCAAATCAAAACTGATCATGCGATTGGATTGCATGTTGTAATAGCCAATCAAAGCCTTGGCTGTTTCGCCAATGTCACGTTCGGAATAGGCCAGATAGGCTTCTTTGGTATTAAACACGATCGCAACCAGTGGAAAACGAGGCTCCTCAAGTTCGATTTTTTTGGATTTCCAAAAATTGTGAAACTTGCGATACAGCCCCTCGTACATCTCGCCGACCCATTGCGCGTACGCCTCATTGGTGTTGTAGATAATCACGTAGTGCGATGTCTTATGGACCCGGAAGCCATCGGTGGTTGTTAACTTGAATTTCGCATAGATCTCTTCGCTCGACTGCGCCTTCATGGAGGTCGTTGACTCCGACCGGAAGAGGATGTCCTCAGGCTGCAAAGTCCAAAGTTGCCCGTCTGGAGTCAGTAGCAGCAACCCACCATCGGCAGCTTCGACGATAATTTCGCCTGCCGAGGTCATCTGTCCTAACTTATGTTTGAACGAAACATTTACCGTCGGGACTTCCGATGGATTTTCCACTTGACCGTAGCCTAAGCTCGCAAACGACAACGTCGCGAGAACGACATACTTGAAGGCGAACGGCTCGCTCAACATTCCCAGGCGCATTTGCCTCAGTGGAGATGGCGTACGTCGAAGAAATCGTTGCATCATCAGTTTGAAATCCATATCAACAGAAAAGAACAACATGCTTAGCGCCATTGTAAGCGTTACGCGCTCGATTCGCGAATGCCCGAGTCATGGGGCGAACCCAGTTCGTGGCCGACGCTGCTAGCGTCGGCGCGGATGTTGGCAGCATCCGCCACGGAAGTACTCACGCGCCGCCGATAACTTCGAACTGAACCGAAGAATTGGCCGGTTTAGAGACATCGACTTTCAACGTCGGTGAGTCTTTGTCGCTGATTTCGATGCGGATCGTTATCTTGTGAACGCCAGGTTGCAGATTAGCTTCAACTTGCGACTCGGACTCGAAAGACTGGTCGTCTATCCAGACCTGATACTTCTCAGTACTTGCGATACCAAACGTCACCGGACCGGCTTCGTTTACTTTCACTTCACCCTGCAGTATTAACGTTGCTGGCTTGTTCTCCTGCCACAGTTCCGCCAGGGGCAGTTTGCCAGAGAACATCGCATAGGCACTCGTCCATTGCTCCGGCTGGCTGCTCAAAACCAATTCGCGAATGTATTCCAAATGCGGCACATCGGCAGTCAATTCAGCCGGAGCGTTGGTCATCACTCGCCAACGCTGAATGCTGGGAACAGGCCGGAGTCCATACAGTCCAGGTTTACCCAGCTCCGAAATGAACTTGGCCAGATCAAGCACTTCGTCATGAGTGAGGAATTTTGTTAGCCCTTGCGGCATCAACGATTTTCCTTCGGCTTCATCGTCGATATCCGCAGTCGGAATCGTGACGGCGTTGCCTTGCGAGTCGCGGACCAGGACTCGATTGTCGTCGCTATCGATCACGACGCCAGTCAAAATCTTGCCACTGGAGAGAACGTAGATCTTGGTGACATATTGTTCTTTCACAGCCAAGTTCGGATTAAGTATAGAGTTGACGATGTAGTCGACTGGCGATGAACCACCGACGGCGCTCAAGTCAGGACCAATTTGCCCGCCGCCACGATTCAATCCATGACAGCGCGTGCAACTTAATTCAGCGCGACGAAAGATCAGTTCGCCTCGAGCTGCATCGCCTTTGGCGACAACTTCTTCAGCCAGCTTTGCAACTTCTTCTTGAGTCGGTGGTGGTGGGTCGCTGGCAACTCCGGCCGCTTCGCTAAGTACGCCGGACAACCCGGCGTCGCTGCGACCAATCGAGTACATATAACGCAACGACATCTTAGCAACGTCAACGGTCAGTTTTTGTTTTTTTATTGCCGCGGCCAGCGCCTCGGTTCCGCCTTTGCGATCGAAGAAGGCATTGAGCAACGCGTTCGGTTTATCGCTCGCACCCGAATCCGCGAGAGCAGTCGCAGCATGCTCGCTCGCCAGTTGCAAATCGATCGCAACTAATCCAGCGATGGCTTGCATCCGTACAGGCAATGGTTGGCCTTTAGATGCCAACTTTAACAATGTCGCTTTACTGTCGTTTCCACTGATCGCGACCAGTCCCTCGATAGCTGCTTTTTGCAGTTCGGGCGTTGCATTGGCACTAGTAGCCAATTCTTGCAATTCGTCCGAAGCGCCGGTCAATTTCCAAGCCGCGGCAGCCCGTATGGCCGCCAAACGAACGGAGGCCTCCTTGGCTGAAATCAATTTTACGAACGCAGCCAAATCACCGGTTGGATTTATTTTTCGAGTCGTGGCTGCTTCACTGAGCCAGCCGATGACTTTCAAACGCAGCTCCGGCGCAAAACCCTCAGGTAACAGAAGCTGATCAAATACAACTCGCAAATCGTGTTCATTGCC
>JANNNN010000479.1:0-3884 GCA_031398555.1 Planctomycetia bacterium
ATGAGCAATGCATGTAGGAGGCGTCCAGAATTGATCCAATCGGTCGAGCACCCTTGTCCAAAAAAAGTCTCAGGCGTTAAATGAGTGTCGCGACCGGTGTTGCCTAACCCACGAAGCTTCGCCATTAAAGTCTGACTGTACAGTTCACTCAGTCGTGTTGGAAATGGCTTTCTGAATTGCTTCCTTTACTCCCATCGGGCGAATTGGGAAGACCTCGAGCGCCTTCGGATTCAGAACTACCGTGGGATTCTTCAGGCCTTCGATCAAGTGCCGACCGACTTCGTAAGTGGCGGGCGTGACGAGTGCCAGCCAGAGTCCAGAAAGATAGGGGGTGAGAATTGGGACGGAAATCAGCCATCGACGCAGGCCCCTTTGCCGAGCGTATTCTTGAATTAAGTCCCCGTAGGTCATCACATCTGGTCCCCCGATCTCGAAGACACGACTCTCACCCGCCGGCAAGTCTTTCCCTGCCAGCAAGTAAGACAGCGTATCATCTACGGCGATGGGCTGGGTCACTACGGCAAGCCAGCGGGGGCAAAGCATGACTGGCAATCGGTCGGTCAGAGATTTCATCAATTGATACGACGTGCTGCCCGCTCCAACAACCATCCCGGCCCGGAACTCGATGGTTTCTACACCTGAGTCTCGCAGGATCTCTCCGACCTCATGTCGGCTTCGCAGGTGCGGCGAGAGCTTGGGTTCGGCGTCGTCACCCAGACCACCCAAGTAAATGATCCGACTGACACCGGCTTTTTTCGCAGCCTGGGCGAAGTTGGTTGCCGCCAGACGATCCTCCTTCTCGAAGTCCTTCGATCCCGACATCAGATGCACGAGGTAATAAGCCGTGCGGACGCCTTGTAATGCTTCATCCAACGAGCTAAGGTTCAGGACATCGCCCCGCACGATCTGCGTCGATTCCTTTACCGATGGTTGGAATTTGTCAGGGTTGCGAACTAGGCACCGCAAAACCAAAGGCTGTTTTTCGAGCAGAGGAATCAGCCGACCGCCGATGTAGCCGGATGCGCCCGTCAACAGCACGACGGGTACCTTTGGCGCTTGAGGACTCTTCAACACTGGTGGCGTCATCGTATTCGATCGAACTCCCCGTTGGGAAACGAGTTTTTCTACGGATAATATTAGGAAGCGGCATTTTACCGTTTATGGAACTGCAAAACAGGGTTCGCTTTGGAGATCGAGGAACTGGATGTTGTCGTTGCGAAAACCATCTGCTGGATCCGTGCGCCGCTTCTTGTCGGAACAGGCGGTGCTGGGCTTCAGCTATTCCGCAGTGGGAGCAACCGCAACGACGCCGCCCGCTGGTTATGCTGTGGACCACACCCGGATTAAGTTGGGCCAAGGCGAGGCTGTGTTCCATTTAGCGAAAACTGCTGTGCAGCGTTGGGAGCAGTTTCGATTGGGGTGGGTTGAAGCATGGTCGGTGGACACCCCGATCAAAACTGGCGAAGTTGTGGCGGTGATGGGCCGAGCCATCGGACTGTGGTGGTTGAACTCGGCCCGGATCGTGTACGTCGTGGATGAATCAGGGCCGATCAGCAAATTTGGGTTCGCCTACGGAACCCTGCCCGGCCATGTCGAGAGCGGCGAAGAACGATTCCTGATTGAATGGAACCATGCCGACAACAGCGTGTGTTACGATATTCTGGCGTTTTCCAGACCGAACCACTTTTTGACTCGATTGGGCTACCCGATAGTACGCCGCACGCAAAAACGCTTCGGGCGGGACTCGGGAGCGGCAATGCTAAAGGCAGTTAGTACTGGCGACGAAATGAAGGTCGGCTGAGAATTGCGTTGTGGGCGAATCGGGGGTTTGCGAACTCGAATCAGGCTGTACACAGCAAGTTTTTAGACACCTTTGAGTGCTTTGCGTATACTACCTTTCGCGCTGCGCCCACTTTGGCTTTGACATCAGCTTTATTCACCGGCGCGATACGGATCGATGTATCGCCAGTTGTCATCTCTACACGCATGCCTTAGAAGGTCCGCCGTTTCCGGAGCGGGCATGGACTAAATAGCTCGCCGAGCTGGGCGGCAGCGAGGCGCGAGGGCTTTCGCCTACCCCAGGCACAGGGATAGAATCATCTCCGCCTCGCAGCGGTCGAGAAGTGCAATAGGTTAGTTTGCTGTGGGCTCTACTGAGGTGGTCGATGAAACGAATTGCTGTGATTGGTTTGGTAGTTAAGGAAGCGACCAGCGGCTGGATTCAGCATCGAGCGCAGAGGTTGGGGGCCTCATTGGCCTTCTACACGACCCTGGCGTTGGCACCACTCACAATCATAGCTATTGCGGTTGCAGGCTATTTCTTCGGGGAAGAAGCGGCTCGCGGCGGGATCGTGGACCAGATCGATCATTTAGTGGGCAAAGAAGGCGCGATCGCGATCGAAGCCCTCATCCTGAAGGCTAGCGAGCCCCATCAAAGTCGACTTGCGACGATAATTAGTGTTGGTCTCTTGGTGTTTGGCGCGACAGGAGTCTTCGCCGAGCTCAAAGACTCGCTCGACACTATTTGGGAAGTTAAACGGAAGCCAGGCATAGGGCTTTGGACGATTGCCAAGACCCAGTTGTTGGCATTCGCGGTTGTCGTAGGGACTGGCTTCTTACTCTTGGTATCGCTGCTATTGACTGCCCTCTTGACGGCCTTCACCCAATGGCTTGGCCAGCGGCTGCCCGGTACGATCTGGACGGGCTATATCCTAGACATGCTCGTCTCATTTCTCGTCATCACGTTCCTGTTCGCCTTGATTTTTAAGCTTCTGCCGGATGTGACGGTGAGCTGGAAAGACGTGTGGATCGGCGCGATCTTCACGGCTGTACTGTTCATGTTCGGCAAGTTCCTAATCGGCATGTACATTGGCAGCGCGAGCATCGGTTCGATCTATGGGGCGGCGGGATCGTTGGTTGTGGTGCTTGTCTGGACTTATTACTCTTCGCAAATTCTATTTTTTGGTGCGGAACTTATACGGGCCTATTCCCAACACTTCGATGATCAACCCATCGTTCCCACCGAACTGGCGGTGCCTATGACCGAGTTCGAACTTGTCAAGCAAGGCATGCCCACGCCCCCGAGCGAACCTGAGTCTTCTGCTCGTTCAGAGTAAGGCAAACGGACAATAAAAAAATACCAGCGAACCCACTAGTATTGATATCAATGGCTGAAGCAGCGGCGGAGTCGTCTTGCAACTGTCCAAGAGCTGGCCGCCGTTGCTACAGCCATTGATTTCAATACTTTGCGCGGTCGCACGAGCCCCGTAAACCGCAATCTCTCGATCGGCAAGACACCAGTTGGCGAAGCAGATTTAAAAACGATGGCTTTGAGGTTGAGATGGTCTAGCGAAGGGGATCGCAATGGTCTATTTATCCTGTTTTCATTGTGCAGCGTGGGTCGCCGACTCATCCGAAGTCGAACCCCGCAAAATCGCTAGGAGAGTTACATGAAAACGCCTAAGAATCTCGGTATTGTCTTAATGGCGGTGTGGTTCATATTGTTCGGCATTTTAACGGCACCTTTCCTCAAAGTCCATTTTGCCTACAGCACCGACATTTTAGCAGTTCTAGCAGTCGCTACGGGTGTAGTGCTCTTGCTGCGGCAAAATTAAGCCTGCTGCCCGTGGAACGACCATAGGCTTCAAGTTTGAGACCAATTGAGCACTCTAATGGTCAGATTCGCTTGCCGGGAATTTTTGTTAGTAAGTCTTGAAGCGCGCATATCTCCACAGGCTTGACGAGGTGGTGGTTGAACCCTGCCTCGTGGGAACGTCGCCGGTCCTCCTCCTGACCCCAGCCGGTTAGGGCGACAATGACGATTCCGATGGACCACGACTGTTCCCGAATACGACGGCAGGCGTCGTAGCCGTTGAGCTTCGGCA
>JANNNN010000993.1:0-5589 GCA_031398555.1 Planctomycetia bacterium
GCGGCGGTCGCGAAACCATTACAACCTATAAGTACGATCGCAAGTGGCACGACGGTCGGGTTAACAGCGAATCATTTGAAGAAAGCAGTGGG
This sequence comes from Planctomycetia bacterium, assembly GCA_031398555.1. Lineage (GTDB taxonomy): Bacteria > Planctomycetota > Planctomycetia > Pirellulales > Pirellulaceae > Aureliella. The sequence continues at coordinate 93 of JANNNN010000993.1, forward strand.
CACAAAAACCCGCAATTGCGTTACTCGGCATTGTCGCAGGTTACCGATCGCGCCACACTTGGAGCTTTTCGATTGCGTTCATCGCTGGTCGAAAGCAAGATGAATTCTTGGAAGGCCGTGCCGCTCGATAAATCTTTGTTGCTCGCAAAGATGGACGACGCTGAAAAAGAGCATTACAAGATTGACGGCGATCATTTGTATCACAGCGCGGCGGTTCCTATTTCTAGCGACCCGCAGGTAGGCGACTTCCGGATTCAATTCAGAGTCGTCGAGCCCGCTCAGGTCAGTGTCCTTGCAAAGCAGCAACCTGATGCATTAGCAACCTTCAAAACACCGAATGGCGAAGTTATCGAACACCTCTCGATAGGCAACGTCTCAGCCGCTGATATGTTCAATGAGCTTAAATCTGAAAATACGACGATTGCTTGGCTTGTACGGCTTGGCGGCTGGCTAATGTCGTGTTTAGGATTTTCGTTGATTGCCGGTCCGCTAAGATCGCTTGCCAGTGTCGTTCCGATGTTCGGTAACCTGGTCGGCTCGATGACAACCTTTGTATCGTTTATGCTGGGTAGCATCGTGACTCTGGTAGCAATCGCCCTTGCCTGGGTTGCGGTCAGGCCCATATTCGCAGTGGCACTGTTGTTGCTCGCTGGTGGCGCGATTTACTTGCTTGCCCGTCGCGGTAAATCAGAAAAACTGTCACCGGCCACTTCATTTGGTCCACCTCCTGTCCCTCCGCCCTTGCCAAACACTTAAGCAGAGAGTGCTATGAAACTCAATTCGCATTGCCTTGCAGTCCTTGTTGGTCTCACCGTCATTGGAAAAACATTCAGCGAAGACAAACTTGATTGGCAAAACTGGCGTGGACCGCATGCGAACGGAAGCGTTGAGCAAGGGAATTATCCGGATAAACTCGACCCCAACAAATGCCTTTGGCGGATCGAACTTCCTGGAAAAGGTTGTTCCACGCCGATCGTAAGCGGTCAGAGCATTTTTCTTACTGCACCTATCGAGGGCAATGATGGATTGATGTGCTTTGATATGTTGGGAAGTGAAAAATGGCGGGTCAAGTTTGGGAAGGAAAATCCTGGCAAGCATGCTAACGGCTCAGGCAGCAATGCGTCTCCGATTACCGACAGCAAAGCAACTTACTGCTTTTTCAAGAGCGGCACCTTTGCAGCCGTTGAAAACGATGGCAAAGTGCGTTGGCAAACGGATCTAGTCGAGCGTTTCGGCAAAGACACGCTCTATTGGGATCACGGTACCTCCCCGGTGTTGACGGAGAAGTATGTCATCATGGTTCGTATGCATGAAGGCGAATCGTGGATGGCTGCTTTCGATAAGCAGAGTGGCGAGCTGGCCTGGAAAGTAGCTCGCAACTACAAGACTCCGCAGGAATGTGATCACGGCTATACGACACCGCTAGTGATTCAACAAGCCGGTAAGGAATCGCTCCTGGTGTGGGGCGGCGAGCATGTGACAATTCACAACGCGTCCGATGGTGAGGTCGTTTGGTCGTGCGGTGGTTTCAATCCAGAAAAAAATAAGCTCTGGCCAGCCATCGCTACGCCAATAATTTTCGGCGATACAGTTGTCATTGCATACGGTCGCAACGATCGCGGGATTCCGCGGCTGCATGGCATTCGACTGACCGGCACTGGAGACGTGACTGCGACCAATCATGTTTGGAAGCGAGACGACGTCGGAACGTTTGTCCCCACACCAGCTGCGTATAAGGATCGGCTGATCTTGGTCCGTGACCGAGGTGAAGTTGAGTGCGTAGACCCAAAGACTGGTGATACCGTATGGAAGGGTGCCTTTCCAAAGAATCGGTCGAATTTCTATTCTTCGCCGTTAGTAGCCGGTGACAAGCTCTACGCGCCCCGTGAAGACGGAGTCGTATTTGTATTGAACCTTGCGAACGACAAATTTGAGATCCTTTCTGAAAACACGATGAGCGAATCGGTCATCGGTTCGCCGGTCCCCAGCTCTGGCAAAATTCTCATCCGTGGCGTAAAGCACCTCTTTTGCTTCACAAGTTCAAACTAACGAGTTTCGATAGGTGCTCGATTACTGGTGTTTGCGCTCGGGAGAACGAGGCTCCTGCCGAGCGTCTTGTGTGCTTAAGTTGACGTTCACAAGTACAGTGACGTCGACGGATTGAGTCCGTGTAAGACTTCATGAGCTATTGTTGTTGATAAAAAAATCCCGGCGAAACAACTTGTGCTTCTCCGGGACTTGGCAAATTCAATCTCAGCAGTCCTGACTTACTTCAAATCACCAGCTCGAAGCACCGTCAATTTTTCAGGGTCGATGTACTTCTTAAATGCTTCTTTGATATCGGTCGTCTTTAGAGCTAGCACGCGCTTTTCACGTTCAGCGGTGTAAGCAAACGTTCGACCAAGATGCAGATTCGAGATCAGTTGGCCCGCAATTGAACTATCGCCGGTTCGGGAAACCTTTTCAGACTCGAGGAAAGCCTTTTGAGCATCGACCAGCTCTTGTTCAGTCGGTCCGTCAGCGATGAAACGCTTGAGTTCTTCAAAAGCGGCCTTTTCAACTGCATCCATGTTGCTTGGATTTGTGATGGCATTGATCGTAAAGCGAGCGTCATTGCCACGCGATGGAATAGAAATCGAGCTGGTGACGCCGTAAGACAAACCTTCCTTTTGCCGAATACGATCACCCAGTCGCGAAGACAGTGTGCCGCCGCCGAGGATAAAATTCCCAATTTGAAGTGCCGTGCTTGGTGCATCGGTTTCAGTCATCGCAAAGCTCAGGCCTGTCAGGAAGACCGCGTTCGCCTTATCCGGCGTAACGATGTTCTCTTTCGAACCTGAGACGTTTTGCAGGGCTTCGCGATCGATCGAGCGGTAAGGCACATCCGACTTCCAACTCTTCAAAATCTCTTTGATTGCCGTAAGGGCTTCGTCAGAATCGAAATCTCCGACGATCGACACTTCACCGACCGATGTGGATAGCTGATCCTTGTAAAGGCCGATGACTTGATCCAGGGTCAACGTCTCCATCATTTGGATACTTTCGGTCGTAGTCGGCACAAAGCGCGGATCGCTGGCCGGATAGGGCGAAAGCGCGCGACCCAGTTTATCGCTGGCAAGTGCCGCCGGATCGGTCTGCATCGACTGCATGCGATTCACCGTTCGCAGCTTCATCTGTTCAAATTCGCTTTCAGGAAAAGCTGGATCGCGTAGGATATCGCCTAGCAGATAGATGCCTTGTACCAGCGATTCTCGCTTGGCGTCGATTGAGAACGACAGCGAACCCGCTCGACCACCGCCGCCACCGCCACCGCGACCACCACGTCCGCGTCCTCCGCCCCCACCGGACGAAATGGAAACTCCCAGGGCGTCCATACGTTCCTGGAGCACTTGACGGTCCATCGTATTCGTTCCGGCCATCAACATTGCTCCCAGAATCCCGGCTGCCGTAGTCTTCCCGCCCAATGATTCCTCATTGCCATAATGTAGCGTCACTGCCATCGACACTCGCGATCCACGATTTTTCTTTTCAAGCAAAGCGATCTTTAGTCCTTCGTGCTCGATCACTTTGGTGCGAGCGTCGATGTTTTCAGGAGTTGGATCAAAGGCTTCTCCCGAGGCAATCGCATTACCGCCGCGATAATCCTTGACGACCTCAGCGATCGAAGCAACGCTTGGAATCGTTGAACGCTGCGGTGTTTCGCTGGGGATAAAAAGTCCCACGGTACGATTGTGAGCCGGGAAGTATTGCTTGGCAACACGATTTAGATCTTCCGCAGTAACGGCCGCGATACGATCGCGCTGCAGGAAGAACAGGCGCCAATCGCCGAGTGCCGACGAGCTGCTGAGTACTTGGCTCATACTTGAAGCGCTTGAGAGCATCATCTCGGACATTCGGTTATAACGTACTTTAGCGCGTTTGACTTCTTCATCTCCAAATGGCGTCGACCCCAAGTCGTCCATAATTTTGAGCAACTCATCGCGAAGCTGATCCAATGCAGCTTCTGCTGGTTCTGCACTCACAAAGAACAAACCTGGATCATGCGATTCATCGGCTCGCGCGGAAACGCCCGTAGCCTTTTTAGTTTCAACCAGTGCCGACGTTAATCGACCCACTTTTGCTTCAGACAACACGCTTCCCAAAATCTCAAGTGGAGCCCAGTCTGGGTGCGCTGCCGCTGGCATGTGGTAAGCAACCGAGATCGATCCAATCTTGCCAACACGACGCAGCGTTACATTCCGCTCGCCGTCCTGGGGCGGCTCCTCTGTGTAGGTCGGATCCAGCCTCCGATCCGGCTTGGGAATCGAGCCAAGGTATTTTTGAACGAGGGAAAGTGCTTTGGCTTCTTCGAATGCACCTGTAACGATCAGTACGACGTTGTCAGGTTGATAAAACTTGCGATAGAAATCCTGCAAATTGTCGATGGGCACACGTTCAATATCTGACCGGTTGCCGATCGTAGACTTGCCATAGTTATGCCATTCGTAAGCGACCGCTTGAACACGCTGTGACAAGACTCCTTGAGGACTATTCTCACCGCGTTCAAATTCATTGCGCACTACGGTGAACTCAGAGATCAAATCTTCGCGACGTACGTGGCTGTTGACCAATCGATCGGATTCTAAGTGAATCGCGAAGTCCAGATTTTCATCGCTGGCCGGCAATGTTTCGAAGTAGTTTGTACGGTCTGAATTGGTCGTGCCATTAAAATTCGCGCCGTGGTCGCGGAGGGCTTTAGGTACCTCTGGAAAAGTCGGCGTTCCTTTGAACACCATATGCTCAAGTAGGTGAGCCATTCCAGCTTCGCCGTATCCCTCGTGGCGCGACCCTACAAGGACCGTCATGTTGATGGAAATGGTTGGCCGTGAAGCGTCCGGAAACAGCAGCACACGAGCCCCATTGCTAAGTTTATATTCTGAAATACCTTCGACGGTCGCTACAGGCTTTAGATCTTCTGCAACGCAAAGTCCAACCGTGCAGATCCAGGCACAACTGAACGCAATCAGCCAACGCATAAACAAGCTCCTCACAAATATTTACGAAACAACTTTACACCTGCTAACAGCCGGAACGCGGGTTACACCCCTTCCCTAATGATCGCTGAGCAAAAAGGCGCCACTGGTGAGAGGTTTTACTAAATACAATTGTTCCCTATTCGTACTCGATTACATCCCTCAGCTGAGTACGAGCACGAGTGCGATTAAACTCGGCAATGCTTCAAGATAACCGCTGCATCAGCGAGATAGCCAACGAAGAACTGGCCAAACTCGCCGTATTTGGCACTGGCCTCATCAAATCGCATCTTGTAAACAATCTCTTTCAGGTATTGCGGATTGCGAGCCCACAATGTGACTCCCCACTCCCAGTCGTCCAGTCCTACACTCGCAGTAACGACTTGAGTCACTTTACCGGCGAAAGCCATGCCGCTCTGCGCGTGTTCGGCCATCATGGCATTCCGAGCCGTAAAGGCGGTGGTGTACCAATTAGCTCCCACGAC
>JANNNN010001018.1:0-7114 GCA_031398555.1 Planctomycetia bacterium
GAAGCCATTGCAACCGGAAGTTTATAAAAGGGAATCTTGGCGTTCAGGTGATGCACATGATGATAACCGATGTTACCGGTAAACCATCGCATGATGGGGTGCATGCGCATGTAACTCGACGACTGCAAAGCCGCGCGAACGTAGCTCCACTTCTGATGGTGATTCAGTTTGCAACTTGGAAAATTGTGCTGGGCGTAGAACAAATACGAACCCATTGCACATGAAATCATCAGTGGCAAAATCAAGCATAAAATCAGGTATTCCCAGCCGATCATCGTCAGGCCGAACGCAAGACCTACATGCAGGACTAATGCAATCGCCGAATCAAAATGTCGCGCAGGATTGACGAATATGGCTCGAATACACATGCCGCCCATGAAGACAGTCAAGTAACCGAGGCCGATCGTCAGCCAATGTCGCGAGGCGATGTACTGAAACTTTTCCCATCGGGTGGACATAGCGTATTGTTCGCAGGTCATGACCGGAAAAGAGCCAATATGCTCGTTTGTCTCTTTCGAGTTGTGCTTGTGATGATGATCGTGGGATCGATTCCAAACGCTGGTCGGGCTTAGAACAAGCAACCCGTAGACATACATGATGGCACCCGCCAAACGCGAATGCACCAGGATGGCATGATGCTGAAAGTCGTGATAGATGATGAATATGCGTACAATCAATAACGCACTCACGCCGCTGGCAAGCAAACGTACGACCCAAGGCAATTGGCTTAGGCAGATTGTAAGGCAAACTAGGTAGAGGGCAATTGTTGAAAACAGATACCACCAACTACGTGTCCTATCATCCGAAGCGAAGGCTTTGGTTGCTAGCAATAATTCTTTATCGGTCCGCACGGAGAGCTTCACAATACGATCAGAGGAAGCTCTCGAAACCCGATCGCGGGAAGTTTCGGAAGACTGGTTTGGAATGTATGGGCAAAGGTTCGACGATATCGGCAATGCTCACAATCCCAATCTCGTCAATTTATAGGAATTTTGCTCGGATTTAACGCCAATCGAACCCCTGGGGTGATTATACCCCTAAGGCAATGGCCGGACCAGCTTTAATCTCGACACTCGGGGCAACGCCCTTTAAGAAGCACGTCTTCTATCTGTCCAACGGAAAGCGATGCCTTGAGCTCAACTTGATTGTCGTCCAAGCACTGGATGCTGCCGCAATCGACGCATAATAGATGGGGATGGGCGTTCGCGTCCCCGCCTCCACTCCCAACTCGTTCGAATCGCCAAACGTGGTCGCCAAGTTCCATTTTCCGCAACAGGCCGGCCTCAGTGAGGTCGCCCAGCGCGCGAAAGATCGTTGATTTCTCAAATCCAGTTTTCACCAGTTCCTCGGTGACTTCCAAGTGTGTGCTCGGATGCCCCGAATCATCCAGAAAATCGATCACTGCAATACGAGCTGGGGTTGCACGCAGGCCCTTAGCTCGCAGCAAATCGCGAATTCCGTCGACATCAATTTTTTTCTTGGTCATTAACTATCCCCTGGCAAGTCGAGATGGCAGCTCGGCTATTACTTTGCGTAGCTGGTTTCGTAAGAGGCCGGTCGATTCCGCGTACCAGTCCCAACGCATACGGATTCTTCGCCATGCGCGAGCCCGTTGGCGATCAAATCCGCGATATGCACATCGGCCAAGCGATAAAAAACATGCTTGCCCTGCCGTCGCGTGCAAACCAATCGTTCAGCTCGAAGGAGCTTTAGTCGCTGCGAAATGGCAGGCAGATTGTCTTGCAGAACCAATGTCAGTTCTGAAACGCACATTTCGCGTTTCGCCAAGAGGGACAAGAGTCTCAACCGGTTTACGTCGCCCAAAGCCCGAAAAATGTTTGCCGTTCGCTCGCACACAAGCAAATTCGCTGGCTCTGACTCCACTGCCGTCGATCCTAAATGCTCGTCGTGGCAATCGCCCTGTTGTTCAATTAAAATCGTCAATGCATTTCACCTAATCGATCAACCAACTGATTGAATGATCTCGATCATGCCATTAGTTTATGAATTCGTCAAGTGTTCGAGCCGTTTTGGTATCGACAAGCAGCACCTTGCGACTAGCGCGGCATTCGGCGAGCAACTGATAGAGCTCACTTAAGGGAATCAACGATTCGGGCTTGCTTGGGTCTGCATCGGCGGGCAGATAGCAGTAGCTGCCGTCGCCCGATTCGCCTCCAATGCACGTAATCATTAAGAACTTTGCGCCCCGTTGCAACCCGTCAGAGGGCAACGTTCGCGAGCGAGATTAACCATCGTTTGAATTCTCTGCACTTGCTTCATTACCCAATTTTAGACGTTGCTCGTCCAGCCAGTCGCGAAAAGTTCCAGCGGCAATTTGCTGACGAGCAGCGCTCATCAAATGTTGATAGAACATCAGATTGTGATGCGTAAGCAAAATCGGGCCGAGCATCTCTTTGGCAATGAAAAGATGGCGAATGTACGCGCGGCTATGTCGGCAGGCAAGACAAGGACATGTTTCATCGATCGGTCGCGGATCATCGGAATGAACCGCGTTTCGCAGACGCAGCGTGCCCTCCCACGTGAAGGCGAGCGCATTGCGACCGTTGCGAGTTGGCATGACACAGTCGAACATGTCGATGCCGCGGGCGATGCCCTCAAGTAGATCTATGGGGCGGCCTACGCCCATCAAATAGCGTGGTTTGTCTAATGGCAAGTGCGGTGTGGTTTCGCCGATGACCCGATACATCTCCGCAGGTTCTTCACCGACGCTCAGGCCACCGACGGCGAAGCCATCGAAGGGCATCTCAGCTAAACTCGTCGCACTCACTCTTCGCAGTTCTGCATCCAAGCCGCCTTGGACAATCGCGAACTTGGCCTGCTCAGCAACTTTTGATGCTTTGAGACAACGCTCGGCCCACCGTGTCGAGCGGTGCATAGCCTCTTCGACTTTTGATGGCTCGGCAGGCAGCGCAACGACATGGTCCAGAACCATCGCAATGTCGCTCCCCAAACGTTCTTGGATTGCAATCGATTCCTCGGGCGTCAACTCAAGCAAACTGCCATCGACATGCGACCGGAACTTGGCACCTTCTTCAGTGATCTTAGTAAGTCCAGCCAGGCTGAAAATCTGAAAGCCGCCGCTATCCGTTAGGATCGGAGCGGGCCAGCCCATGAACTTATGCAAGCCACCAAGGCGTTGAACTCGCTCGCTGCCGGGCCGCAGCGCAAGGTGATACGTATTGCCGAGAATGATCTGAGCCCCGGTCGATTGGACTTGATCGACGGTTAAGCCTTTGACCGTACCCTGAGTTCCAACTGGCATGAATACCGGCGTTTCGATGGATCCACGTAGGGTATCAATCCGTCCGAGTCTCGCGTTTGAATGCGGATCATTTGCGAGAAGTGTAAATCCGAATCCGCTAGCCATAACCAGTTGTAGCTTTAAAGTGGGGCAAGCATCCTACTCGCCAGATCTTAGTAAGAAATGCTGTAAACAAACTCATTCGAGACGATAATTACGACGCCACTAAAAAAAAAGGCTCACGATGCTAAAGCACAGTGAGCCCTTAAAGTGTAAACATCGAGCAAGATCAGTCGCCGCGAAGTTTGAGGCTCATCAGTTCAAGCTTTTCGCGAACTTCGTTCAAACTTGTAACACCGAAGTTTTTGCATTCGAGCAGATCGTCACCGGTCTTGCGAATCAACTCCGAGATCGTATTGATACCCAAGCGAACCATGCACTTGCGAGCTCGCACGGACAAGTTCAATTCCGAGATTGGTCGCTCCAAAATCGCTTGTTGATCTGGGGACATTCCGGAGAGGTCTAGCGGAGGATCCGGTTCGCGTTGCTGATCGGAGAATTGCCCCAGCGACAAGCCCTTGGAGGAAAGCATCTCGCGGATTTCGACAAGACTGGTTTCACCAAAATTCTTGCTTGACAAAAGCTGCTGTTCGCTGGTGCGAGTCAAATCGCCGATGGTGTAGATACCCATCTTCTGCAGGCAATTACGACTGCGAACTGACAGTTCAAAATCGTTGACTGAAACGCTCAGCATTTGGCTGATACGTTCTGATTGGCGCGCCGAATCTTCGTCGTAATAAACGCTGCCTGAGGCAGATGCATCTTTCAGATACAGCTTTGCGCGAGGGTGATCTGGGAAGACGTCAAGCACTCGCTTGTAGCAAGCTTGAGCCTTGCCGTAGTCATTTCGATCTTCGTAAAGGATTCCGAGGTTGATCAAGGTACCGATATGGGCTGGGAAAGACGAAGCGGCTTTTTCGTACTGTCGAAGCGCTTCGGCATCGTTGCCTTTACGGTCGTTCTCGAGGGCTAAACCAAACAACGCGCCGGGATGGCGGTCATCGTGCTGCAAAGCGCGATTATAGAGCCGCAAGACTTCGTCAAAGTTGGCATCGCGGGCGGCAACGGTAGCGCCGCGCTGATAATTGTATTCGGCCGTCTGCTCGTAAGGTCCGAATGTATTGTCGAGGATGTCCATTGCATCCTGGAGGCGACCCATGTAACGAAACACTTCGGCTGTTGAAACCTGACAGTGATCCGGATCGTAACCCGCCGTCTTGGCTGACGCGAAATGCTGTACCGACTCCTCGTACATTTCAAGTTGAAAGCACGACTTGCCAAGATAAAATAAAGCCAGAGCTCCGCCATCGGCGTGCGTCAACGTCTTTCGAGCGTCTTCGAACCGACCAAGCAAGTACTGACTTACGCCTAATCGCACCGATTGTGCTGGACTGCGATCTTGATTCTGTTGCAATTCGCCAACCGCATCCCGAAGTACGCCAAGTTGGCTGTAGTCATCGGAAATGGTTTTGCACAGTTGATTAATTTCGCTGGGACCAAAGGACTGGTTCGAGACAACCATGTCACGCACGTCAAAAACCGCCGCTTCCGTCATCCTGAAATGACTCCCTTAGGAATTGTTGCTTTAGGCAAATCGCATAGTGAACAAAAAGCTCAGAGGCCAGCGGCGGGAGTCGAACCCGCAACCCCCGCATTACGAATGCGGTGCTCTGCCAATTGAAGCTACGCTGGCGACCTAAGCCAAAGCCCGTAGGCCACTTATAGAATCCCGAAATTTAACTGAATAAGCCCCGAATCGTCAAGGGGACAAGTGACTTTTAAAACTAGCAATCAGGCCGATCGCTGGCAGTACAGATACATAGTTGGAAAAACTGCCTGTCTGTAGGATTATCAAACAATAACTAGGCTGCGGTGCACCGCAAAATAAGCAATCTAACGACGAATTACACACCCAGCCAATTGAAAAAACTTTTTTAAGGGTTTAGACTATTCGGCGTAATCGCGCCCATTAAGCTGTAACGATTGAGCGGAGGAGGAAAACTGGATGGAAATCGGCTAAAGGGTACTACCCGGTCGTTAACCGGCAGCTAAACTCTATTCAACATGTTTAAATAGGACAACTGCGTTGACTTTAACGCTTGTAAATCGAGTCTGATTTGCTAGCATGATTTGAAATTAAGATCCCATCAGGGATTTATTTGTAAAGTTTCCTTCTGCAGCGTGCGGAAGGTATTGTTCCGGGCTGGCCCGAAAGGCCATTGGTTCCTCTGGAGGAGATCCTCATGAAGTTTCGCCCGTTTGTTGCTTTGATGGGCCTGGCCGCGTTGTTGAATCCGGCGAGTGCTGTCTTGGCTGATGGCTGCGGTTGCAGCAGTGGTTGTGGTTCTGCAGTTTCGAGTGGTTGTGGCGGTTGCGGCGATGCTGGCATGGCTGGCGGATGCGGTACATCGTACATGACCAAGACGGTTATGGTTCCATCGTATGTAACAGAGACCCAAATGGTCAACGTTACAACGATGCAACAAGAAACCCGTCAACGCACGTACACTGTGATGAAGTGCGTTCCACGTACTGAGACTCGCACTCGTACTGTTTCCAGGTCGGTTCCTCGTCAAGTGACGAAGCAAACGACTTACACTGAAAACGTTCCTACGACTCAATCGCAGTCGTACACCGTTTCTGTGCCTGTTACCACTCAACAAGAACAACCCTACACGGTCAATGTTCAGAAGATGGAAAGCAAGGAAGTTCCTTACACTGTTTCGGTTCCTGTGAACCAAACTCGTGAAGTTCCTTACACTGTATGCGTTCCCTACACTGAAACACGTCAACGCACTTACACTGTCAACGTTCCTTACACCGAGACCGTTGATCAGTCGTACACTGTTAATGTTCCTTACACAGAAACCGTCGAGCAATCCTACACAGTTAGCGTTCCTTACACTGAGACCGTTGATCAAAGCTACACCGTTAGTGTTCCTTACACTGAAGCTGTGACTTCGAACTACACAGTCAATGTTCCTTACACCGAAACCATGACTGGTTCACGTACCGTTTGCCAACGTGTACCTGTTACCCAGTATCGCACCGTGTGCAAAGACATGGGCAGCTACCAAACACAACAAATGGAAGTGCCAGTTAGCAGCGGTTGTGGCGTAAGCAGCGGTTGTGGCGTAAGCAGCGGTTGTGGATCGAGCAGCGGTTGTGGATCATGCGGCGGATGCAGCAGCGGCTGCGGAAGCTGTGGCGGCGGATGCGGAGCACCAGCAGCTTGTGCACCTCAAACTACCACTGCTTGCAAGCAAGTTTGGGTTCCAAACATGGTTCAGGAACAAGTTCCTTACACCACTTACACATCGCAACAAGTTGAGCAGCCGTACACATACAACGTTACCAAGTGCCGTCAAGAGACTCGCTCAAACACGGTTAACGTAACCAAGTACCGTACTGAAACTCAAGTTCGCCAAGTTGCTGTTAACAAGTGCCGCATGGAAACACGCACTCGCAGTGTTCCTGTCACCAGGACTCGTCAAGAAACTCAAGTTCGCCAAGTTGCAGTTCAAAAGTGCCGTCAAGAACAACGCACTCAAGATTACACAGTAACTTTGAGCAAGCATGAAACTCGCACTCGCACCGAGTCCTACGTAACTTACACAACTGAACAACGCACTCGCTCGGTTCAGTATTGCACGACCGTTGCAGAAACACGCACTCGCACTGTTCCTGTAACAACTTACACAAACGAAACTCGCGAACGTCAAGTCATCGTCTTGGTTCCAACAACCAAGACACGTGATTACACCGTTACTGAGTACGACACTGTGAACGAAC
>JANNNN010001021.1:0-2978 GCA_031398555.1 Planctomycetia bacterium
GCAGCCGGTACTCGAGCGGTTGAACTTGGCTATCGATACTTGATGCAATGCGCTCGAAGCTCGGAGGGGGATGTGGGTGTGCTCGCGCGGCATTTGTCGGGTGCCATCGAACAATTGCTCGGCCAGCGCGAAGTCGATTGCTTGATCAGCGGGGGGGAGCCCACGGTGCTGCTGCCTGATTCGTCGCAACGCGGTATCGGCGGCCGCAACCAGCAACTAGCTCTATCGATTATGGAGTCGCTACGAAAAATGGGTTGGCCAAATAGCGTGGGACGTTTCTCGCGCCCATTTGTGTTCCTCAGCGGCGGGACCGATGGCGAAGACGGTCCCACTACGGCAGCGGGCGCCCTGTTTGACGCGGAGATTCTTGAAAGTGCGATGAGGGCTGATGTAGCACTGGTTGATCACATACTTCGAGCCGACGCACATTCATTTTTCAAAAGGTTTGGTGGACTGATTGAAACCGGTCCCACGAATACAAACGTGTGCGACCTTCGTATCTGCCTCGCCAGCGTTTAGTCAATATAAAACAGGTTCACGAGGGTATCCCTTCGCGAATGCGAAACCTTTTGTATGGCGAGTTGCGATCAGCAAACTGTACTTGGCGTCGGCTCAAATCAACCGACCAAAAAAAAGCTAACTAATTTGGACTTGGCTAGCTCTGCAGTCCAGAAGAACTTTTCATCGTAGGTAGGCTCAGGTACTTTATCGCAAATGTGGTATCGAATTTGCATCCGCAGGGCGTTAGGGGAAAAGAGATTTCTGGAATGTTCCTGCGGCCTTTGACGATAGAATACTATGCAACGTGAAATGCAGTTTGGCGCTGAAGTTACTTCGACAGGTGTTAGTTTTCGCGTCTGGGCACCACGCAGAAAACGAGTTCAAGTAGTAGTCAAAGGCAACGAGTCTCAATTCCTTCTAAAGCAAGAAGAAGATGGGTTCTTTAGCGGACATATTGAACGGCTCTGCGCTGGCACAATGTATTGTTTTCGGCTGGATGATGATGATTACGACTATCCTGATCCAGCCTCTCGCTTCCAGCCGGAAGGAGTTTTCGGTGCGTCCGAAGTAATTGATTCCGGCGTTTATGCGTGGAAGGATTCCGAATGGTGTGGTGTCGAATTGCGTGGCCAAGTGATTTACGAACTCCACCTTGGTTGCTTTACGCAAGAGGGAACTTGGCAAGCAGCGGAGAAGCGTCTGCAACACTTGGCGAATATGGGCATTACAGTTCTAGAGATCATGCCTGTGACTGAATACTACGGCGATTTCGGATGGGGCTACGATGGTGTTAAGTGGTTTGCTCCGTCACGACTTTACGGAACCCCCGATGACATGCGCCATTTTGTCGATTCCGCTCATCAGCTCGGTCTGGCAGTTATTCTCGATGTCGTCTACAACCATTTTGGACCCACCGGTAACTTTACGTCCGCTTTCTCACCCTACTTTGTTTCTAAACGCCATCCAACGGAATGGGGCGATGCCATTAACTACGATGGTGAAGGGTCGCAAGGAGTCAGAGACTTCGTGACCGAAAATGTCGCATACTGGATTCGCGAGTTTCACCTCGACGGTTTGCGACTGGACGCAACTCAGTCGATTTACGATGATTCGCCCCGACACTTATTGGCAGACGTATCAACGGCCGCTCGCGCTGCTGCGAAAACTTCTGACGGCCGCGAGCGAAAGATTATCATTGTCGCTGAAAATGAAACCCAGGATGTGCGACATGTTGAGAAAATTGATAGGGGTGGATTTGGGTTGGATGGATTGTGGAATGATGACTTCCATCACTCCTGCCGAGTTGCCGCCACCGGGCATGCGGAGTACTACTATGCTGACTTTGCTGGTACCGCGCAAGAATTGATTTCAGCGACTCGCTTTGGGTATCTGTTTCAGGGCCAGTACTCGCACGAGTCAAAGCGTTGGCGAGGTACACCAGCGTGGAATGTCGCAGGCTGGCGGTTTATCACTTTTCTGCAGAACCACGATCAAGTTGCGAACTCCGCCCATGGCTCGCGATTGCCAGAACTCACCTCACCGGGGGTTTATCGCGCACTGACTACCTTGTGGCTTCTTAGCCCCGGGACGCCCATGTTTTTTATGGGACAAGAATTTGGAACGAGAACACCGTTTCGTTACTTCGCGGACCACGATGTTGAAGTGGCCAACTTAGTCCGCGACGGCCGCTGGGAGGCATTACGCCGCTTCCCGCGAATCGCCGGGGGAAATGGGCGGCAGATTGCTCTTCCTGATCCAGCGGACCGAACGACCTTCGAAGCTTGTAAACTAGATTGGTCCAGCTGCATAGATGACACACCTGATGTTCAGCTGCATCGCGATCTGATCCAGCTACGCAGCGATGATCCGACATTCTGCCATCAGGATAAACGAATGATCCAAGGCGCAGTTATCAATCAAGACTGTTTCATCTTGCGTTGGCATAACCCTCGCAACGAAGCGTCATTGGATGATAGGCTTCTGCTAGTGAATCTATCCCGTGACTTGCACTGGCGAACGTCAGCCGAACCTTTGGTTGCCCCACCTCTTCGTACTCATTGGCAAATCATGTTTTCAAGTGAAGATCCACAATACGGCGGTTCCGGTACCGCCCTTTTGAATACGGCTAACTGGCACATCCCTGGTCATGCCGCAGTTTTAATGAAGCCCGCAGCCGTTACTGCGGTTTGCAGTAGCTCAATGCCAACAGCGCGTAGCCACTGACAAGATTAGGATCACCCTCCATCCAGCGTGTATTCTCATTGACCCAACTGCCATCGGCAAGTTGCAATTTGGCAAGCTTCTCGCGTAATTCATTCTTCCAGTCGTGCTCTTGGCCTTTGGCATCCGCGAAGTTGGCGTCACCGAATGCAGATAGGGCTTTGGCCATAGTGTGGTAGTAGTAAAACAAGCCTTGCAAGCCCATTCCAGGGTTTGTTTCGAGGTCATAGTTTTTGCGAATAAACTCAACGGCCGCT
>JANNNN010001030.1:0-2745 GCA_031398555.1 Planctomycetia bacterium
ACTGGAACTTGAGGAGGCGCTACGAAAACCGGTGGCGCAACTACGATCTGCGGGGCATAAGCCATTGGGCTGGGACCGTACACGGGGACTCCATAACGTGGTCCGTAGCCTGCGGAATAGCCAAACTGTGCACTAGCCGACGATGCACCGCACGTGACACCACATATTGCGAGTGCCACTGTCGACACACACAATTTCCAAATTCGCATCGCTCGGGTTCCTTAAACGGAGTGGATGAACGGCTATAAAGCCTTAAAGATTTGGCGGGGGTTCGACCACCCATCCTCGATTCATACTACGCCCGAAGCATCTAGATGGCAAACAAAAAGGATCGTTTTGCAGTAATTCATCCGGCGGGATGCTGGCAGAATCCCGAAAAAACGAATGATCTTGCAGAATCCCCGCCTGGCGTCCAAATTAGCCCAAGCCTACTTGCTCTTCGCCGCTGGCTTCGGCTGTTCACGCTGCGTTTGCATTGCCATGAGTTCAGCTTCGTTGGCTTTGCAGTTTGCACCGTCTTTGGGAACATCCATGCCAGCCGACCACAATACTGCGTTCACCATAAATTGTCGCATACCGCCCAGCGACCAAGCCGCATGGGCGTCCAGTCCAGTAAAAGAAAAGGATCGTCCACCCTCCGGACGATCATAGGCCCATGCAACAATATCATCGTTCAATCCCGCCCGACTACCTGCATACTCTTTGCCCGACCAAACCAGCGGTGTGATACCGCGCATCTCATCAACGAACTGAATCTTGTTTAGCCACCCATCATTAATTTCCCAAGGCGTTACGCCACGGGTTGTGGGATGGATGGGAAAATCGACGTGCTTGCTATCCCAATGTCCCCGGCCAGATTTTCCAGCTAAGTAGCTACCACCCAACCAATTTTTTGCACGCTCCGCGAACTCGTCGGGAAAATCGACCGCTTGGTGGATCATCACAATTCCTACTTTGGCATCCACCAGCGACTGAATTTTTTGAACGCGTTGCTCCGAGCTCAGAAACGCTTGTTTGCCACCGCCATCGGTATAAAACACGACGGAACTCGCATCTTTAAAAGCGTTTTCATCCGCTGGCCAACCCTCCAAGACCTGAACCGGCTCTACACGGTCTGTCTGTCGAAGCATCATTTCCAGGCATTTGCATCCGGCGATGTAGTCGTGATGCCCGACCTTATCAACTTTGGCCGTTTCGCCAGCGACAAGGACGATCTTACGTTTGCCATTCGCCTCATCCTTTTGGCCCAATGCTTTTTGCAAATTGAAACAGCAACTAAGTAAAACGACAGCCAATCCAAGCCAACGACGGAGAGGAGTCATGGGTTTGTCCTAAAGTGTTTTTGAAAGGGTGAAGTGCAGCTGCAATTGCGAAACCCGAAAATGCATTATGCTAAGCTAAAATCGGTAACCCAGTCGGCTCCGGGGACCGAATCGAATCCAGCTTCGGGCGCCCCACCGTGGCTTCAACATACTCGGCCACTTGTTCGGCGGTTTCGAAATATTTCTCGTAAGCGCAATCGTCATCGTACTCGCAGTTGTCTGTCGAGTACTCGCGGCAGATTTCTGGACGGGTCATGTAGATGCCGCAGCGATTATCCGGCTGCAAATGTTTGCAGACAGTGTGGACCAGCAAATACCAATGCTCGTCTTCGACGAAGACAGTTGCTTTTTCATGCAACAAGAACCAGCGGATGTAATCAAAATCTTTCAATGTCTCTGGGATATCGATCGGCAACGCGAAATAGCGGCAGCATTTCGCCGGGCAGTAATCGCACAGACATTCGCCTTTAGGAAGATTTGCCCGAGTCATTCTGGTTGCCGTCATATCTTACTCCGTTAATGTAGATGAGATGCGTTTTTTTGTAACGCTAACTAAGTGGTTGTGGAAGTGGACCGAACCGCTGAGATTGAAGAAATGCGCGTCCAGCGTAGAGCAGTGTAATTACAATTTTCCAAAAATTCTGCCGTTCGAAGAAAAAACAGTTTTGAGCCAGGCTTCAGAGCTCAGGCTTGAAATTTCAAATTTCAGATTTCAAATTTGCGATTTCACCCGCAGACATTGGACTCTTGGCTTACTCGAAAAAATCCATTTCGACGGAACTTAATTTCGCTTACGCTTCGCTCCCTGATAACTGTCGCTAAAATGAGGCTTTTCCAAAACTGCGTTTTCAACTTGGACATGAAAGCTACTTCCTATCGCAACCGATACTCCACACTGGTACTCGTCAGCTGTCTTACTGCAACGTAGGACGACGATCATTGCTGTGTTCGCAGTCCTGTGCATTGCAGTGCATCTATACATGCGTTATGGCATGCAAGCAGCGCCCGGCGCGTACCTTGTGCCACTTTTCTTGACTCTGCTGGTCGGCGGATTGCCACTGGTCAGTGAACTTTTTTTAAAAGCTGTCAAACGTGAGTTCGGTTCGGACCTTTTAGGTGGAATCGCGATTGTGACCGCGGTCTTGTTGGGCGAGTATCTCGCGGGATCCATCATTGTCTTGATGCTTTCCGGCGGTGAAGCACTGGAAAGCTATGCGCTTCGCAGCGCGTCGTCGGTGCTAGCGGCGTTGGCAAAACGCGTGCCATCGATCGCCCACCGCAAGATAGGAGTTCAAATCATGGATGTTGGACTGGCGGAAGTCCAGATCGGCGAAACGCTCGTGATCTATCCCCACGATATCTGTCCAGTGGATGGGGAAGTCATCGAGGGACAGGGGGTGATGGATGAATCGTATCTGACCGG
>JANNNN010001068.1:0-6766 GCA_031398555.1 Planctomycetia bacterium
CCAGTTCGACCGAGAAAAGAACGTTGGGATCGATTTCGTTTTTCAAAACGGAGCGGATCCAAAAACGGCTGGTGCCAGAATGTTCGAACAAACCGGTGGAGGTGTCGGTGTGCTCGATTATGACAATGACGGTTGGCCCGATCTGCACTTTACTCAAGGGGCCGAATGGAAAACCGGTGAGTACTCTCCGACTCTGTCACCAGAAATCCGCGACTGCTTGTACCGAAATCGTGATGGAGTCAGCTTCGAAGAGCAGGCCAATAACGCCCGCGTTTACAACAGCGATTTTTCACAGGGTCTTGCCGTAGGCGATTACGATGCAGATGGATTCGCGGATTTGTTGATATGCAATATTGGCCGAAACCAGTTGCTGCACAACCACGGCGATGGAACCTTCGAAGATGCAACCCAGTGTCTGGGGGATCAGTTACCGCAGTGGTCAACGAGCGCCGTGTTCTGCGACTTGAACAGCGACGGTTTGCTGGACCTTTTTGTTGTCACCTATCTAACGGGCGATGAAGTTTATCGACAAATCTGCGGCGATAAAGGATGTTCTCCAAAGGTCTTTGATGGCGATATAGACCAACTTAGGTTGAATCGTGGAGACGGTACTTTTGAACTAGTAGCAAATGCCTGCCCCACTATCGATTCAAAAGGGCTAGGCATCCTAGCTTTCTCGATGGGAGAACCGGCTAGGCCAACCCTGTTAGTAGCCAATGATCAGGTGCCGAACTTTCTATTGATACCCAATAAGCTGGACGGCAATAGTTTAAAGCTTAACGACGAGGCAGTTGTTCGAGGACTCGCATTCAATACGGATGGCTTGGCACTCGCCGGAATGGGCATTGCCGCCGACGACATTGATCAAAATGGATTGGTCGATTTTTTAGTGACTAATTTTGCGAACGAGCCAAACACGCTTTACATGCAAGATTCTCCGGGTCTATTTGCAGACTGCACGCAGTCCTCTGGCCTGCAAACAGTCAGCTTTCCTTTCGTCGGCTGGGGAACGCAGTTCTTGGACGCAAACTTAGATAGCGCACCTGATGCCGTTGTGACCAACGGGCACATTGATGACTACCGAGCGTCAGGTGGAGAGTTCGAAATGTTGCCCCACTTTTACAAAAATATCGGACGCGGGAAATTTCTAGTTGCCAACCCTGGTGAAGCGGGCGATTATTTCAAACAAAAATACCTTGGTCGTGGAATGGCAAAGTTAGACTGGAACCGTGACGGCTTGATGGATTTTGTGGTTTCCAATATGGGTTCTAAGGCGGCCTTAGTTACCAATAAGACCGCTGCCGTCGGCAAATATTTCAACGTTCGGCTGCACGGGATCGAGTCCTGCCGTGATCCAATCGGCGCAGTGTTAACGATTACCACCGACCGCGGAAGTTGGATCAAGCAACTGGTCGCCGGTGACGGCTTTCAGGCAAGTAACGAGCGGTTTTTGCAGTTCGGACTGGGTGACGCCAACTCTATTCAATCCCTAGAAATCAAATGGCCATCCGGCCGAACGAACAGTTTCTCAAATCTGCCACTCAATTCAAATGTCGAAATCATTGAGGGCAGCGAAGCGTATTCCATTTCTCAAATCTGGAAGAATGACACTTCCGCAACTCAACCGTGACGCGACGTAAAAAAAAGCCCGCAACGACCCATCAAGTCGACTCGATGCGTTCTCGACAAAGCCTGCGATGGCTATCGCTTTTCGGGGTGGTCGTGCTGCTTGTTGCTTCTGGCATTTGGTATTGGAGAGTTTCGCAGCGAGCAAAGAACCTCTTGCTTGCTGCCTCTACATCGTGGGCGAGCGGGGATGCTGAAGCCGCTGAGAAGCAAGCTTCGGAAGCGTGGAAGCTTGATCCCAACTTGAATGATGCAGCCTTGCTTGCAGCCCGAGCGGCTGCTAGCCGCAATGAATTTTCCGAAGCGGCGGATTACGCAACTCGCGTTAACGATAATGATCCATCGATTCATTTGGCGGCTCTGAAATTTTTAGCTGACTTGTATCATCGCCGTTTGTATCGCCTCACCGATGCAGAGAACACTTATCGATCCGCATTGCAGGTTGCCCCGGATGATGTCGACTGCAATGCAGGTTTAGCCAATCTTCTTGGCCTGTGTGGAAGACGATCTGAAGCGATCCCAATTGTTTTGAAATTGATTCGCCTCGGCCAAGCATCCGATCTGCTCATGTTGCTCGCCAGAGAGGATGCCGTCGTAAATGATGTTCCAGCCTTGGAGGAAGCCCATCGACGCGTAGCGAACGATCCATTGCCGCTCGTCGGCCTAGCTTGGCATGCCGTCGAGAAAGGGGAAAATGAACTAGCAGTTAAGTTGCTGCTGGAAGCGATTTCTCTCGACAAGAAGCTTGTCTGTGCCCGAGTCGCGTTGGCGAAACTGTATGGTACGACGGGGGCATTTGATGAACTCGCGCAGCTGGTGCAAGAACTTGGCGATCTGAATGTTCAGGCCAATGACTTCGCGGATATGTGGATTGCTCGCGGACGATTAGCTGAACACCAAGGACAGTCGCTTGGTGCGATACGTTGTTACGCCGAAGCAGCCCGTCGAGCACCTGACAGCAAGCTAGCGAACGCTCGGCTCGCACAGCTACTTAGTCAAAACGGCGAAGCTAACATCGCAAAGCAATTTGGGGATTACGCAGTGAACCTTCAATCGCTGAGAGATGCCCAAGACCGTGTGTTCTTTGGCAGCGGTGGACCGCGGGTGGATGAGTTGCTTGCTTTGATAGGTCAGTACGAAACGGTTGGGCGCGAATGGGAGGCTTATGGATGGTGTCAGGTCGGCCTAGACAATAACCGTACTCAAATTCAGCTTCAAAAGAGAATGAAGCAGCTTATGCAAAATTTAGTAACAGCTCGGATGCAACTGGTTGTTCCGTCCGCCATGCCGTCAAACGCAATGGAAATTGCTCGCTACCCCCTACCTGACTTAATCAATAAATCGCAGGCAGCAACGGTGGCGAATAGTGTCGTGGCTCCGGACTTTAGTTTGAGAGATGATGCAAAACTTGCGAAGCTGGAATTTCGGTTTGTAAACGGGACGGACAAAGTAGCTGAAAGGAGGATGTACGAATTTACTGGCGGTGGCATCGGCGTTATCGATTTTGACCTCGATGGCCGGCCCGATGCTGTTTTCACCCAAGGCACTCGATGGCCCCCGACCGTTCAACCACAAGTTTTTAAAGACAAATTGTTTCGCAATATCCAAGGCGAGTACTTTGAAGACGTCAATCAACTTAACCTAACTGAAGACGGCTTTGGGCAAGGTATCGCCGTCGGAGATTTTGACTCAGATGGGTTTCCGGACATCTATGTCGCTCAGATCGGGCAGAATCGACTGTTGCACAATAACGGCGATGGCACATTTTCTGATCAAACGGAGCATGCCATCATTGCTTCGTCCTACTGGACGACCAGCTGTGTTATTGCGGACCTCAACGGAGACACTTTTCCGGATCTCTATGACGTCAATTATGTGCAAGGCACAGATGTGTTCGACCGCATTTGTGTAGACTCCGATGGCCAACCCGCCATGTGTTTGCCTGGAGACTTTGAGGCCGCTCCGGATTGCCTTTGGATCAATGACGGCCAAGGCGGCTTCACCGACGGCACGCTTCGAGAGCTAGCTTCAATCCCTGCGGGCAAGGGCCTAGGTGTGATGGCTTTTGATGCTGAAGGAAACGGCCAGCTGGGGTTATTCGTTGCCAATGACACAACACCGAATTTTTGGTTTCAGCCGAGCTCACAGAACAGCGGCCGTTACCAGTTGAGTGAGCGAGGTCTTGCCTCTGGATTAGCCTTCAGTGGCGAGGGGAAAGCCAAGGGCTGCATGGGAGTAGCGGCCTCGGATGTAAATGATGACGGCAAAATTGATTTGCTTGTCACAAACTTCTTGAATGAATCCGACACTCTCTATTTAAATCAGGGATCGGGTCAGTTCTCAGACAGTTCTTTAGCATCAGGCCTACAAGAACCATCTCGCCGCAAGTTGGGGTTCGGAACGCAGTTTCTCGACCTTGATCTGGATGGCCACGCGGAGTTGATCGTTGCCAATGGTCACATCGATGATCTTAGCCGGCGCGATGTCCCCTTCGAAATGGAAGCGCAGCTTTTCACTGTTAGGAATGGCCGCTTTTCACTTCAACCTCCGACTGACGCAAGGCCTTATTTCCGAGAGAAACGGCTGGGTCGATCGGTTGTCAAGTTGGATTGGAATGGCGACGGACGGGAAGACCTGCTCGTTGGCCATCTCAATTCTCAATATGCATTGCTCACTAATTTGACAACAAGTGGGAATCAGTTATCACTGCGACTGGTCGGTACCCAGTCCAACCGAGATGCGATAGGCGCGGCAGTCGAAGTCGATTGCGGCGACCGTCGTTTAACCGCGCAACTAACAGCCGGCGATGGCTACCAAGCCAGCAACCAGCGACACTTAATTTTCGGTTTGGGTAATCAAAGTCGGGCTCAACGGATTCGGATACGTTGGCCTTCGGGACAGACCCAAGAGCTTGCCAATATCGACGCAGGCAGTGAACTTACAATTATCGAAAGTCGCTAGTGCGGCTACCGCAGTCGGCTCACCGAACTGGCATAGCAATTCACTGGCGACATGAATAGCAGCGACTTCAGATGCTCGACGTACGCTTTCGCTCTCAATGCAAAACTGAAGCGGCCTCGTACTTTCATTGGAATTCGCTTCAAGTTTAATCGAAGTTAGAATTTTGGTCTGCCCGCCATCTTCATTCCGTTACGACTGTCGACACGATTTTATCTATCCCGTCGGTGTGGTACAGTGAATCATGTAGCTTGGAATTAGATCGTCAGCCTTGGCATTGGGGCTGTGCATGGGCGACCATGCACTTTTAACAATTCAGTTAACGCAACTCGGATAACTTGTAGAGCGATGATATGGAATTTCGACAACTGGGCGGATCGGGTTTTAATGTTCCTGTACTCAGCTTTGGTACTGGAACCTTTGGCGGTGGTAATGAACTGTTCAAAGCTTGGGGACAGACCGACTCTGCCGAAGCGACCAGGCTGGTCGATATCTGCCTCGAGTCCGGACTGAACATGTTCGATACAGCCGATATTTACTCTGCGGGTAAGGCTGAAGAGATCCTCGGTGTCGCGATTCAAGGCCGCCGCGACCAAGTGATCCTTTCCACAAAAGGGACCTTTCGTTCTGGCGAAGGGAGGAACGATGTCGGATCGTCGCGCTATCATCTGACGCGTTCGATTGAAGCGAGCCTTCGGCGACTGCAAACCGACTACATCGATCTGTACCAATTGCATGGCTTTGACGCGATGACGCCCGTCGAGGAGACGCTCAGCACGCTCGACGGATTTGTCCGTGCCGGAAAGATCCGCTATATCGGATGTTCGAATTTCTCGGGCTGGCATCTGATGAAATCGCTTGCCGCTGCTGACGTACACGGGCTGTCTCGCTATGTGGCGCATCAGGCCTACTATTCGTTGGTTGGGCGCGATTACGAATGGGAACTCATGCCGCTGGCTCTCGATCAAAAAGTGAGTGCCGTCGTGTGGAGCCCTTTGGGTTGGGGACGGCTGACAGGCAAGATTCGGCGCGGGCAGCCTCTGCCGGAAGTTAGTCGTCGCCACAGCCAAGTGGCCAACGACTACAGTCCGCCTGTGCCCGACGAACAGGTTTATAAGGTCGTTGAGGCAATTGACGAAGTAGCCAAAGAGATTGGCAAAAGCGTACCGCAGATTGCGCTGAATTGGTTGCTGCAACGCCCCTCGGTCGCCACGGTCATTATTGGGGCTCGCACCGAGGAACAACTACGGCAAAATCTTGGCGCTGTCGGATGGAATTTAACGCCCGAGCAAGTGGCTCGACTGGACGCAGCCAGTTCCGTGACCTTGGCCTACCCTTACTGGCACCAACGCGGTTTTGCCGAGCGTAATCCATCACCCGTTTAGTCAAATTTGTGGACGTTGTTTTCGCGGCAGACTTATTCAAAGATCGAAGGTCGCATGAACGGCCAAAAATTAGTGCGTGTGACACAACTGGAGCTTGAGGTAAAATCATGAACTCGATCTACATCATCAAACCGTACAGGTATGAAGGATTTTGGGTCTTCGACGACGCGAACGTGGGTCTTGTGAGAGAACCGTTTGTTGGCGGCGCGGACAAGATTCTCGATGTGGCGACCGCACATATCCCCGATGCTCACAAAGGCTTCATTGCAGTATTCTCCGCAGGCTATTTTCCCGATGCCGAAATTGAACTCGATTGGGTTGAGGAAAAAGGGAGTGGAAACGTCTACAGATGGCCTGAAAAGAACATGGAAGGTTGGCTGTGCCCGGCGTTGTTCAAGTATTTCGATCAGACCCCGGCGAAGCTGTACATCCATTTGAAAGCCGCTGTGAGTCCATGAGTGAGCAGCGGACAGAAAACGATCTCGGGCGATTCATGCGGACCCGCAAAAGTTCGACCCTTGGTCCCGAATCTGCCTCCACCGATGATTATAACTGTGTGTCGGCACGAATCAAAACCTTTGCATGGCGACCCGAAAACATGCCGTTTGAACCAAAAGTTGCAGTCAAGCAAGTTCAAGGTCAATTGGTGACCGAAGGCGAAATCGAAGCAAGGAAACGTCTCGAACGTCTAGCGTGGTTGCTCGACGATTCGATACCCTTGCCGGGGCTGAAGACCCGCATCGGTCTCGACGGATTTCTTGGCTTGATTCCTGGTCTGGGAGACCTAATTTCGGCTG
>JANNNN010001081.1:0-6818 GCA_031398555.1 Planctomycetia bacterium
ATCGCAGGTGACTTATCAGCCGGTACGCGTTAGAGAGCGTCCCGCTTACGATAATGGTCGTTACGTTAGTTTAGTCTCATCAGCCGGAAGGCGTTAGCCTCCGGTTACGTCTCCAACCGGAGGCTAACGCCTTCCGGCTGATAAGTCGCTTGAAAAATCGCGTTTTCCCGAGGTTTTTAAGCGGGACGCTCTCTAACGCGTACCGGCTGATAAGTCACCTGCGATATAACGGTCACAATTGCATTCACACACGTAACATCGAAAACGCAATCTGCTGCACAAACCCCAAAATCTAATCTGGACAAAGCACTAGTGCCATGATTTCGCCTTCGCTACTTGGCAGTCTCACCGAGTCGTTCAATTAGTCGAGGAAGATAGCTGTCGTAGCGATCCTTTAGACCGGTAACCTTCTGGGGCAACGTTTTGCCTTTATCACCAACCTCCGCCGCAGTCAATTCACAAGCAAGCAGACTATTGAGAGCCGACATCGACGCGAAAGCGTTGGTCTCTTTAGCATTGGCAAGCTTGAACAAGGCTTGGATCGCAACGGCCCTATCAGATTCACTCCCGAACCTAGCCGCTATCTCATTCGAAACGCAACGAACGTAAGCCGATGGATCCGTTGCCATGCCCCGAGCTGCCTTGACTATTTCGTCACGCTGTAAACCTTCCTGAGCCCGATAAAGCATTCCACACGCTGTCCAGTAGCGAGCAGCGCTGTCACTAGCCACTCGGTTGGCGAGCAACTTTTTCAAGTCATCTTCAGTTACGCGCGTCGCCATGTCAGCCGCGTCGTAAACTGCACTTACCGGGAAGAGTTTTGCATCATGACCAAAGGTGTAGGGAGCATCGCGACCTGCTCGCTCCAGCACTTCCCCCTCGGGTAACAATCCGAGATCACAAATATCGATCATCCAGCTCTTCACCGCTCCACGCATTCGCTCAAGTGTTGCTTTTTGACCCGCCTCGCTTGCCAAGTTATTTATCTGGTACGGATCTTCTTGCAAATCGTACAGCTCTTCGGGCGCTTTCGACTTCCAAAAAACCGACTGGGCCGCATTCAGTTTGCCTTCATCAAACATCTGCTTCCAAACGCGAGTGGTCGGAGTCTGGAACATGTAATCCAAGTAGGCTCCCTGCGGACGCTCGGGATGGAAATTGCGGATGTAGATGTATCGTTCGTCCCGAACCGCTCGCGACATGTCGATGCGTTCGTCCATACGATCACGAAAACCATAAATATACTTTGGCGATTCCGCCGTGTAGTTTCCGAGAAATGCATGCCCTTGTAGATTCTCAGATGGTCGTTCGCCTGCTAAGCTGAGCACCGTCGGAACCAAGTCGACAAAGCTAACCAAGCGATCGTTCTTTGAATTCGCTTTGTACTCCTTGCCAACTGTATCCTGGTATCGTGCAGGCACTAGCACGATCATCGGGACCCTCAGACCGCTTTGATACAGCCATCGTTTACTGCGCGGCATGCCGCTACCGTGATCCCCGTAGTAAAACACAATCGTGCTTTCCTCCAGCCCGTCTTGCTTGAGTTGCTCGAGCACCTGACCCACTTGCTGGTCCATCTCACTGATCTTGTCATAATACTGAGCCCAATCCTGCCGAACTTCGGGCGTGTCTGGATGGTAAGGTGGCACGATCACTTTTGACGGGTCGTGTGACGCTACGTGCGGCCGCTTGCGAATCTGGCTCTCGTGGCTGGTCGTGAAATTGAAAACTGAAAAGAATGGCTGACCCGCTTTGCGTTTTCTCCAATGGGCTTTGTTGCTCGAATCGTTCCAAAGGTCCGTGCCAGTGTTGAGGTTGTAATCTTCTTTTGAATTGTTGCTGCAGTAGTATCCAAGCTCACGAAAAACCTGCGGAAAGAGTTTTACACTTGACGGCAGATCCACTTGACTACGCATGTGCTGCGCCGAGAGACTCGTCGGGTACATCCCACTGACAATCGTCGTCCGAGCGGGCGCGCAAACGGGCGCGTTCGACCAGCAATTGGTGTACATCATCCCCTTCGCAGCCAAGCGGTCGATGTTTGGCGTTGTCGCATAGCTGTCGCCATAGCATCCCAGTTGCGGACCGTTGTCCTCAGACGTAATCCAGAGAATATTGGGCCGCGACGTCGCTGCCGTGAGAGCGCTCTGCGATTGCGCTGGCTGGATTGAGAAGATAAAAAACGTCAGTGTCAGAGACAATGTTTGGGCCAAGGAGCACACGAAACGCATGGCGGTTGCCTTTGGTGATATGCGAACAGAAAACGAGTGTGGAGGAAAGTGCATAAGCGTAATGATATCAAGTGCTGGCAGGGATTCGACACCAAACTGAGTCTCCACCCATTCTCGATGCTTGCAATGACGTTAAGATAGCTAAGCTTTAACGGACAACTCGTTAATGGACCGTCAATACGTTCGGCTTTTGCAAGTGTCGCCTTTCGCGGAGAGACTAACATTTTTTCGGATGCGAAAGGCGACACTGGACACGGAAGTCGCGGAACGCCCAACAATTGCCTCGCTCAGTCTACCGTGCGTCCCGAACGATCTATTGAATCTAGCGTAGAGGTTTCGCGATGACGTACTTTATGGTTGACATCGAAGCCGACGGGCCGATTCCGGGTGACTACTCAATGGTCTGCTTTGGCGCGATCATCGTCGAGCCGAAGCTGGAGCGGACTTTCTACGGCCAACTCCGCCCCAGTTCTAACGCATGGGTCGCTGAGGCTCTCGCCGTTTCTGGGTTCACTCGCGATGAGACCTTGTCCTTTGATGACCCTGAGACCGTGATGCGAAAGTTCGGCCAATGGGTCAAGGAAAATTCCATCGGGCAAGCCATCTTCGTCTCAGATAACAACGGTTTCGATTGGCAGTTCATTAATTGGTACTTCCACCACTTCACGGGCAGTAATCCCTTCGGTTTCAGTTCGACGAATCTGGGATCGCTCTACAAAGGCGTCGTAAAGGACCTGCGGGCAAGTTTCAAGCACTTGCGGAAGACTCGACACACGCACCATCCCGTCGATGACGCTCGGGGCAATGCAGAAGCCATGCTGCAAATCGATGAGACCTACAAGTTAAACATTCGCTTCAGATGATTTTTGTACGGAGCCAAACGGTATGACTCGACGTCGCAAAAGTTACGCGGTGCTAGGTACAGGCGCACTGGGCGGACTGTACGGTGGCTTGCTTGCCAACAGTGGACTGGACGTTCACTTCCTAATCCGCAGCGATTTTGATTTTGTTCGCCAGCATGGTTTGCGCGTCGACACGCCGCTAGGCGATTTTCATTTGGCCAAGCCAAGCGTATTTGCTTCGGCCTCCGAATTGCCGAAAGTCGACGTCGTGCTCGTTTGTTGGAAAACGACACAAAACGATCAATTGGAACAAGCCCTACGTACCGTTTGTCATCCTGATACGATCGTACTCGTTTTGCAAAATGGCTTGGACGTTGAACGAGTCGCCGCCGACATCGTGGGTGAAGATCGAGTCTTGGGTGGTTGCTGTTTTCTTTGCTGCAACAAAGTCGGTCCGGGACATATCCATCACATCGATTTCGGACGCATCGCTTTCGGCGAGTACAGCGAATCGCTGAGCGGTACGATCACAAATCGCATGCAACATCTCACGACTGAGTTTACGCAAGCCAAAATCAACATGCAGCCGACTGAAGATCTACGCGCCATGCGCTGGCGAAAGTTGATGTGGAACATTCCCTACAACGGCTTGTCGGTTGTTCTTCAAGCCGACACGCACCAAATCATGTCCGACCCTCAAGCCAGCTTGCTAGCCGAGGAGCTAATGGTCGAAGTTCGCAGTGCTGCGGCCGCATGCGGCAAGGAGATTGAATCCAGCCACATTGCAAAGATGCTTGAAGACACTCGAAAGATGGTTCCCTACGACAGCAGCATGTTGGTCGATTACCGGCAGCATCGAACCATGGAGGTCGAATCCATTTTCGGCAACACCCTTCGCGCATCGCAGGCTGCCGGTTACCACCCCGCCAAAGTCGAGATGCTCTATCGTCAGCTTTCATTCTTGAATCGCCAACTCACTCAATGTTAACTGTTTCACCGTAGCTGGCTTCGTCAGAAACCGGACAAAGCAAATCTCAAACTCTCAAACTCTCAAACTCTCAAACTCTCAAACTCTCTTCTTGATTCCCGGCCTCTCCTCGCCCTGTACTCAGTGTGACGGTTCGGTAGATACTAGGGGATCGAAGGCCAGAGCACTAAGCAGTATTGCTTGTCACGCCACCCACTACCCCACGTGCACAAGCAAGAATCCCCGCAAACAGCGCGCAGCTACGCTGTAACCAACTAGCTCTTTTCGATTGCCCGAGGAGTTGTTAGCGCAACCCCCCAGGCTTCCCGTTAGGAGTAAACCCTCCTGTCGAGAACGGATCATCGATCCTTCATCCCAAGATAACTCAACATTCTCCAGCCGTCTGCAAGATAGTCGACGGCCCTTTCGACAATGCCTTCGAAAGGGGCGTGAGAATCGATACCAACCGCGCCAGTGGAATCAATGTTTCTGTCGCGATACGGTGTGCCGCTTGGAAGTTCGACGTTGGCAAGCGGCCAAGCGGCAGCAGAGATGGCGGGCCGACGCCGACAATCGTGCTCGGCAAGCTGAACGAGAGCGGATTCGACGTAATTTAGAGCGCCAGCAGGTCCAGAGCTGCGAGCTTTCGCCGGCTGTAAGTGATATCAGCCCGCTTGTAGCGCTGGATTCGGATGCGACCCCGGCACCTGCGGTGCTGTCACGCAACTCGAAAATCCCCGAAGATTTTTGCGACCGGCCTGGTTGTTACGAACCTACTCGGCCAAGTCATCGCAATCCCGCGAAATACTGCTCAAACGCTTGTCAAAACGCGATGCAGCGTGTCCGTGACCGGGAGCGTAAATGGCTTGAACGTGCTCGAGGAATGCGTATCGATGATTTGGACAGATTCTACATCTGAACCAATCCGCTTTTCACGCCCACTCAGTTCCCTTAGCTTGTCGATAATGAATTTAAAATCGACATCGCAGGTTCTCACCACCACTGAAGCGAACATATCGATCGCCCGTCCTGCCTGCAAGCGTTGCCAAGCCGGTGTGCCATTATCCCGCAGCGACTGGAGAAAACTGATCACGAAAGGTTCCGAGACCGGAACCGCGAAATTCTCATCATCCAGCGCCTTGGACCATCTTGCATCCGTTTGAATGTAAAGCGAGCATAGGCTCCAAACCACTTAGGGAAGCAAGTCTTGTCCCCATCTGCAAGTTTACAAAGCAGAACGCAACGACAGAACTGAGCGACAGACATACCCCACCTCCTGAGAGAAACGCACCCTGTAATGACCGCCTCAACCAGCCAATATAAGCGATTCCAATCGGTGGTACAACTACTTTCCAGTACCTTTAGGGGTAGTAATTATCCTCACATCAAGTTAGGATAATTCTCTAAAGCGGACATTATCCGCGTACGAAGTGAGAATAATATATAGTTCGTCGGTCAATCGTTACCGCAGATTCATGCGCTTGCAAC
Source organism: Planctomycetia bacterium (assembly GCA_031398555.1). Taxonomy (GTDB): domain Bacteria; phylum Planctomycetota; class Planctomycetia; order Pirellulales; family Pirellulaceae; genus Aureliella. Next base: position 5,529 of record JANNNN010001081.1, read on the forward strand.
TCCGATGCTCGACGAGGCTGACCTTCATTGACTTGACGCTTGCAAAACGCAAACGATAAGTGCTTCGCTTGCGACCACACTGGATCTGAAAACCGATTTGACCATGCGATCGACACTCGACGATCATCTCGTTGGCAAAAAAAATGTGCGGTAAAAAATCCTGCAATCGACCAGTACCGCGAAAGTTGCCCTGACCTTCATTGGATGCTAAGCTAACGAATAAATCGTCGGTTACTTCGGTCACGTAAAGCCGCTGCCCAAAAAAGACCGACGAACAAACAAATGCACCGAAGTCGCGAGTAAGGTCGCTGGCCAATGGTCGCCCAATCCCTCGCGACGTCGGTGATTTTACACGTTCGCATCTATCGAATCGTGTCATGCTGAAGATCGAACCGCCCGAGGAATTTCAGAATCTCTTCCGCGAAATGGACGCTGCTGATTGTGTGCTGGAGTTCGACTTCTTCGTTGATAACCAGGTTCGCCCAATTGATGAGTCACATTATCTGGTTGCGAAGTCGTTTCTACAAAAATGCGAAGAGGCCAATCGAGAGGCTGAGAAGAACTTCGATTGGTCCGATTTTCCCCCGCACGCACACCTTAAGCCTTTCGAATGGGACGAATCTCGATTAATCGGCAAGCTGATCAGTTTTGAGGAATTCATTGGCACTCGTGCACCTAAGCCGAAAGAACTTTCCCCAACGTCATGGGCGATTCCAAATGTCGACGGACTGATGACTGCATTTTTTCATCCGCCGTATGGGATACGCGGTTCACCGCAATCGAAGATGCTTCTATTCGACAGGTTGATAGACGCTCTTTCTGGTCCCAGCAGTTACGACGCACTTGCGATCTATTCTTGGGACACCTCGTGCTCCAATTACTTTGACGACGGGCACGAATGGTGGGGAGCGTTCTTTTGGACAGTCTCTCGCAAATCGGATATGATTTTCATCGTTGTCGTCGCCTCCGCAACAGACTAACGGATGCGAACAAAACCGTGCACCGAAGCATCCGGTCGGGCGTTTTTGACTTTAGAGACCTCACTTGCGGATGCTCGGTGACGGTTGGCGTTGAACTTGCCAAAACTGGAGAAGGTGCTTTTGAGACCTATTAACCATCATGGCATTAACGGTTCAGAACGTCTTTGCAAAATACCTTGATGGTTACCTTGAATCTAATGCTTGCTCGACTGAAATGCGTAGAGCAGCGCTGAGGATTCGAGCTTGTCGAACGGCTGAGTTGGGATGGCACTCGAACACTTGCCCGTTTGGTCACTACCAAGACATCGCT
>JANNNN010001095.1:0-3413 GCA_031398555.1 Planctomycetia bacterium
GATTGGAACCGTGAAGTCTTCGCGGGCGGATAATCATTAATTGAAAGGCCGGTTTGTTCCGGAGAACACCTAAAACATCCTTTCAAGATGGTCGTCATTGAAAACGGGAGAACGAGGCTCTGCCGAGCATATCTCGGCGCAGCCATGAGACTTCACTGTACTTGCGAACGTGAACTAGTGGCCATTACTGTTTCGAGCAATCAATGGAAGTCTACGGGTCCAGTTAAGTCGAATAGTCGGGTGGAGACTTGCCCGGCAGAGCCGCGTTCTCCGTTCCATGTTTTCACGTCAAAGACGCAACAAAGACATTTACAGCGATTGCTTCGGTCTCCCGGGCGTGCAATCGAATCGCAGTGCTGCCCGTCGAACAAGATCACGCCGCGCGGCGGGTTAAAGAACGTCTGAGCTGTTGCACGACCAAGTTGGCTCGATGCGACTTCGGAAGCAGTTTGACGTCAGACGCAGGTTGACGGACCAAGTTTGTTCGCCAGTATTCAACGAGCATTGCAACCAAGTTATGTTTCGCGAGGACATTGTTGCGAGCTTCGGTGAGTCGTTCCACCGAGTTTTCGTATGTTTCGCTCACCAGTACGTTTCGGATTACGTTGAGTGCTTGTTCGGGTTGGTAGATATCGATCGCTGTAAAACTACCCTCCGGGAAACGGTGGTACGGCTCGTTGCCGCCGAAATAAATGGGATAGCTCCAACCCAGGAAGGCGTCGGGCAGTTTTTCTGACATAAAGTGTTGGCTGTGATCGCTTTCGATCACGATGTGGTACTTGTAGGGCCAGATCGCTTGTGACTTGTCAGCGACTGGGCGAACGCCGTAGCCGAATACGTCGATCTGACCACTGAGCTCGACTTGCAGATAGCGCACGAATCCAAGGCGACGACGATGGTCGGCCGTCACGGACTTTTCACTGCACAGCACACTAAGCAGCTTAGGTTTGTCGGGGCGCGCGAGAGCCTGCAGTTCTTCGATGGCTAACGGATGACCGTGTGCCGAACCGTTTTTTAGTCCGTAATGCCAATGCTGAGCTTCATGGCGGAGTGTGACATGCGGATGGTCGATGTTGGCGTGTGAGGTCCAAATCTGACCGAACTGACTGGTGTAACGCGAACGATATTGACGCAGACTGGCTGGGCAACCGGTGATGAGCAACGTGTTGGCTGGCGGGCACACTTGCGAAACAGGTTGTTTGAGGTCATCGTAGATCACCCATGCGTCGACCGGGTCGCCATCAGGCTCGAATAGAAACTGAAATTCATCCCAGTGTCCAGAGCCGTGCGGCGTCTGTCTCGCTAGACATGATTCATCGAAGGTCGCACTAATCAAAACTCTAGGCATCGACTCTATTCCAAGAACGATTTGGGGAGGATAGCGCAAGTTACTTGAATTGGCTAGTTAACGACAAGACCATGTTGGCCTTCGGTATCTGGCGTTCCGCTATCTGGGCTTTTTTTCTAGGGTAGCTGGTTTTGTAAGAAACCAGCTACAGAAGTGCTGCGACCGGTTTCTACGAAACCAGCTACCACAATGATACGTTATGCTATCTAAAGCAATTCGCTGGCAATGTCCGCTAGTTCAGACCGCTCGCCTTTCTCTAGCGTGATATGACTGTAGAGTTTCTGGCCGACCATGCGGTTGATCAGGTGACTAAGACCGTTGGAAAGGCTGTCCAGGTAGGGATGGTCGATTTGGCGAATATCGCCGGTAAAAATGATCTTTGTGCCTTCGCCGGCCCGAGTGATGATCGTTTTGACTTCGTGGGGCGTTAAATTCTGAGCTTCGTCGACGATGAAGTAAATCTTCTGCAAGCTGCGACCGCGGATATAAGCCAGCGGAGTGATGAGCAGTTTTTCGTTCTCGAGCATCTGCTGGATTTTTTTACCCTCCCCGTCCTCGTCACTGTATTGATTGCGGATGACGTTCAAATTGTCGTACAAGGGTTGCATGTAAGGATCGAGCTTGGCTTGGACATCGCCGGGGAGGAATCCGAGATCGCGATTGCTGAGCGGGACGACGGGACGGGCGAGCAGAATTTGTCGATAGTCCCGGCGGCATTCGAGGGCGGCTGCCAGTGCGAGTAGCGTTTTGCCAGTTCCAGCTCGCCCCACCAGCGTCACCAATTTAATCGTAGGATCGAGCAAAGCATGCAGCGCGAACGACTGCTCAGCGTTTCTTGGCGAAATGCCAAAGCACTTTCTTTTGTCCACGCGTTGGAACGATTCAGTGGTCATTTGGTACGTGGCGAGTACCGATTTCGAGAGACCTTTGATGATAAAGTTCTCATGAGAGATGGGGTCTTTGATACTCGCTACCTGTGACCGAGTTGGCGGAGTGTCGGTATAGAACAAATCGACCGTGGCATCGTCGGTTTCGATCGTGCGTTTGCCTTTGTAGAGCGCATCGACGCTTTCCAGCCGGTCGCGAATGAAGTCCTGGGCGATGATCCCCAGCGATTTGGCTTTCATTCGAATATTTGTGTCCTTGGAAACGAGCACTACTGATCGGTCTGGTTCGGATTCGGTCAGTTGTAGAGCGGCGTTAAGAATGCGGTGGTCTGGTTCGTCGCGGAGGAAGGCTTCCCGGATGCGTTGGTCTTGCAAGCGCGGAATAACGACGCGAATATTGCCGCGGCCAGAACCCAGTGAAACCCCTTTGTCGCTCAGGAGATCGCCGGTCAATTCGTCGAGAGTTCGTAGGAACTCGCGAGCTTGGAAATTGATATCGCCTTGCCCCTTCTTGAACTTGTCCAGTTCCTCGAGGACCGTGATAGGGATCGCGATATCGTGTTCTTGAAAAGCATGAAGAGATTGAGCGTCATGTAGGATTACGTTGGTATCCAGCACAAACAGTTTCGCCTGGCTTCCACTACTTTTACGCTTGGCCATTAGATTCCTTTCAGGAGCGGTGGGCACTCGGAGGTGCCGAAGTTATTAACTTGATAGGTTAGCAAAGTGCGACACTGTGTGCTTTACCCACGATTGTACCCAATCCCTAAACTACTGGCCCGTTGGGCCTGCGAACCGCCGGTGCGGTCCGTTCCCCGGCCCGCAGGGCCGGGCTGGATTAACGACTGGCCCCTTGGGCCGCTGTGGCCCAAGGGGCTAGCAACTGTGCAACGCTTCGTGATCGCATTGTCTTCCGGCCCAAAGGGCCAGCAATACTCCCAGCCAGGGTCGAAGGCCCTGGTGAAAGAATGATTCAAAAAACACTAAGGCCCAACGGGCCGACCGTTCAATCATCCCAAGGCTCGCCCTTTGGGCCGCTGTGGCCTAGACAGGTTCGGCGTCGTAGGCGTCGATGACGGTTTCGATGACGCCTAACAACTGAGCCAGGCGGAACGGTTTGTAAAGAAGGGCTTTGGGATGCAGACCAGCTTGCCGTGCTTTAACAATGGAGTGACCGG
>JANNNN010001112.1:0-3607 GCA_031398555.1 Planctomycetia bacterium
CGTCGCGGAACCCGATGAATTTGTCGGCTGCATTCCATTCATTACGATCTCCCATCAAAATATTCACCGAACGTCAGGTACAATTGATTCAGCCTTATGGATTGTACTCGCTGTTGTAGGTTATGCGCAACCGTTTCCCCGGTGGATCGACGATATGAAATTGTGGTTTATCTCCGACACACACAATCAACACGAACTTTTAAAAATCCCGGTGCATGTCGACGCAGTTTTGCACTGCGGCGACGAATCCGAGTCCGGCAACGCATGGCTGAACGAACCCGAATCGCGAAAATTCTTTACCTGGTACTCGGCGCTCGACATTCCCACCAAGATTTTTGTCCCCGGCAATCACTCCACGGCCGTTGAACAAGGTTTGATACGTGCGAGCGAATATCCGGCGATCAAGTTCTTGATTCACGACCAGATCTCTTGGGAGGGTTTAAAAATCTTCGGTTCACCGTACACTCCCATGTTTTTCGATTGGGCTTACATGAAAGAACGCTCGGAGCTCGACGCGATTTGGCAAACGATACCCGACGACATCGACATTCTCATCACGCATGGACCTCCCAAAGGCATCTTGGACGTGACGAGGGATATGGACACTCGCGCGCCCGTGCATGTCGGTTCCAAGTCGCTGACTCGTCACGTGGAAAATCGCATCAAGCCCAACATCCATGCTTTTGGACACATTCACGATGAACGCGGTATCAACAATTTTGGCACCGTCACACGCGGCGAAACCCAGTTTATTAATTGCGCCTGCTGTGACTTGGGCGGCCGCTTGAAGAACCAGGGTTTTTTGATCGAAATCAAACATCAGATTGAGACACCAAGCTGACATGACAACTGAGAACGCAACTCCTAACGGTTCAAGACTAGTCACCATTTTTGCTGAAGCTGTAGCGCTCACTATCGCCGGGTCGGATCCGAGCGGTGGTGCCGGCTTGCAAGCCGATTTGAAAACGTTTCAGCAATTGGGCGTTTATGGCATGTCGGTCGTCACGTTGATCACCGTTCAAAACACACAAGCCGTTGATCATGTCGAAGTACTTTCGCCAAAGCTGATTCTAGATCAGTTGGACGCCGTGCTCGAAGACATTCCCCCACGCGCTATCAAGGTCGGCGCGCTTGGTAATGCTGAAATTGTGCGAGCGGTCGGCAGTCGCTTGAAAAATGTAAAATGTCCCATTGTGGTTGATCCAGTTTTGGTCAGCAAACACGGTCACTCGCTGGCCGCCGATGATGTGGTCGCCGCTTACAAACAATACTTGCTTCCGCATGCGATGCTCGTAACGCCCAATCGCTTCGAAGCCGAACGACTGACAGGCTTGACGCTCTACAGCGAAGACGAAGTCGCGAAGGCGATCTATCTTTTGCACGAGATGGGAGCCCGACACGTGCTGATCAAGGTCGGTGAGATCGACGGCCAATCGCAGCATGTTCTCAGCCTTGACGATGGTAACGTTGGAATCTTGATGCCCAGGCTGCCGACCAAGAACACCCATGGTACCGGCTGCATTCTCGCGGCCGCCATCACCGCCAAGTTAGCGCAGGGTGAAACAGATATTTCTGAGGCTGTACATTACGGCATTCAGCGAACCTATGAAACCCTGCAGTTCGAAACGCAGCTTGGAAAAGGCCTGCACCCTGCCGAAATCCGTGCCATGAGCCGAGAGTAAGCAGTTTCGTAGCCGACGCTGCCAGCGTCGGTCCGGATCGTAGCCGACGCCGCTAGCGTCGGGTCAGATGCGTCGGCCCGGATGCTGGCAGCATCTCTCACCAACTGCTGGCTAATCGCCCATTTTGTAAACGCAATCGTTCGGCTAGAATTGGCACGTTAAACACATGGTTCCAAGCTGAAAAGCTTCGCCATACCAGCTCATCGCTACGCAATCAATAACGAGAAAACACTATGGGTAGAAGTTTTGAAGTCCGCAAGGAGTCGATGGCCAAAACCGCCGGTCAAAAATCCAAAGTGTATTCCAAGTATGGCAAGCAACTGTACGTCATTGCCAAGAATGGCGGCGCAGACCCGTCTGCAAATCCCAGTCTGCGGAGCATGATTGAGAAAGCCAAACGCGACCAAGTGCCCGCTCACGTTATCGAAAAAGCACTCGATAAAGCCAAAGGGGCTGGCGGTGAAGATTTTGTTTCCGCCCGCTACGAAGGTTTCGGGCCAGGCGGTTGTTCAATCATAATTGATTGCTTGACGGACAACAATAATCGTACGATCACGGACATCCGCAACTGCTTTACAAAGACCGGAGCAAAGATGGGCGCGCCCGGCGCGGTCATTCACTTCTTTGATCACTTGGCGATCCTTTCCTTCAAAGGCAATAACGGCGAGCAAGTGCTAGAAGCCATGCTGGCCGCCGACGTCGATGTAACTGACGTTGAATCCGAAAACGGTCAAGTCACCGTGTTTGCGCCTGCCAACGAGTTCTTTAAGGCCCGAACGGCACTGCTAGAGGCCCTGCCAGGCGTTGAACTTGAAGTTGATGAAATCAGCTTCGTGCCTCAGTCCCAAACAGAAATCACTGCTGATGACAAACCGATGTTCGAAAAGTTCATCAACATGCTCAATGACTGCGACGACGTCCAAGATGTCTACCACAACGCAGTTCTGCCAAGCTAACTGTAAATCGCTTTGCAATCTGAACAATTTAAAATGATGTATTTATCGCGGATTTCCGCGGCCCGAAATTCGATGACAGTTTTGGTCTTGTAAAATGCTAGCAAAATGCGAATTCGATGCGGCGATTTCCAAGCCACGGGATTGCTGGCTGGTCCCTATCTAGCATCGCTTCTCTCAAGATTGGATTGTGCGAGCGTCGATCGAAGTAGACCATAATTCGATGATTGGGTTGCACCTCAACCGCACCGGAGATCTCGATGAACTTGCGGTACAAGGCTTTGGGTTTGCAATGATCGAAACCATGCAACTTACTGGCCAGCCATCGGTAACAACCATTTGCAAGTACCGTTAATACGATATCTAAGTCTACGTTCAAACGCACTTCACTTGATAAGCAATCGAGATGAAAAAAGTTGACGCTACTTCCGAGTGCGTCTTCGATTCCATTGCGTCGTGCGTAGTTAATGATTAGATCGCGAGGAGTTACTTCGAAGTTGTTTGTTAGGAACAACGTGGGGCGCTCTCGACCGAGACCAGTCACAACAATTTGTCGTATTACGCCCTCATAACCTTTTAGGTTGATACGTTCATCCAAGTATCGAACTTGCTGATGCTTCCGCTTCGGAATGTTGATTACTGCAGCTTTCCACTGGTCCGCGGACACCTTTGAAATTCGTTGCAGGATGCTACTGCCTCTTCGTCGGATAGTGGCGAACGAAACATCCTTCATCTGATTGATCTGTGACAGTTCGTCGTACGTAGTAAACTTAGAATCGAAGTACAACCATTGCGGTCGCTGGCCCATCAACTCGAACCAAAATTCAATAAAGCGAAGGACTTCACCCGATTGGTCAGCTCGTGTCAAATTTGCGTTTGAGTAACAAAAAACCTTGCTTTTTTGCTCCATTGCAAACATCGATAAGACGCTGGGACCAGCCTTTCCACGCATTGGCTGAAAGTGATTCTCCA
>JANNNN010001118.1:0-5823 GCA_031398555.1 Planctomycetia bacterium
GCAGAGGCGGCAGATCACCAACCAATAGCCTTCGGTCCTCTAACGGTTCAAACCCAAGTCGCAATCGTCGAGTTGCCGCTAAAGGACTGGCATTTTTGGGGGTAAATTGGGAACGCGAGCTTAAAAGGCGTTTTTGTTTGGTCATGTGACACTAGGCTTGGTAGTTGGGCGATCGATAATCTACAATCGTTGTATTGAGTAAATGCAGAAAACATAACACAGACTGCCATGCTTTGAGGATAAACGCCAATAATCGTGTCGATTTCCCTTCATGCAGAAGAGTAAAAAAGTCTGCCACGGAATTTTAAATTTATTTTCGCATAACAGGTGCGGAAATTGTCTGCTTACCGGGCTTTCGAACCCGAGTTCCGTTGAATTGGAAATTACTTCTCGTTACAGTAGAGCCAACTCGATCGCTAACTGTTTGAATGGGCGCTGAACGCATGACACGAGAACAGCCATTGGGTTGGCACGAATTATCGCGATCTCAACAGGCGGAGATTGAAAATCGCGTCGCTGAGTTTGAGAAGCAGTGGCACGTTAGTCCGTTTCCCGATATCAATGCGTTTCTACCGCAGAATCCTGGGCTGCGTGAGTTAGTTCGTGCCGAACTGCAGGCCATTGATAGCGAGTTCCGACAACACTCGACGGCAAGCGAATCCGACGGCGTAAGTACCTGCGGTGGAATTGCCCCGCAGAACAAGCAATTGTGTTTCGAGTCCCGAGCGAGTTCGAATAACAGTGACGATTCCATTCAGTTAATTAGCAACTACGAGGCGCCTCATCAAAAACATGCGGGTGGACTAGGGGATGTCTGGATCGTGCATGAGCCGTCCCTTGGGCGGTCGGTGGCGATCAAGCAATTGCAATGGAGATGGCGGCATCATGCTCGCGCTAGGTATGCATTCATGCAGGAAGTGCGGATCACAAGTTTATTGGAACATCCAGGCGTGGCTCCTGTGCATGCCGTCGGCGAGACTAGCGATGGCCGTCCCTGTTACAGTATGCGCTACATCCATGGCGAAACTTTTGAGCAAGCAATCGATGCTTACCACGCTACTGGCCAACGATCAGCCGCCAAATTGCGAGAGCTGTTGGGCCACTTTGTGACCGTCTGTAACACGATCGCTTACGCGCACAGTCGTGGCGTACTTCATCGAGACTTGAAACCAGCGAATATCATGATCGGTCCCTATGGCCAGACAATGGTCATCGACTGGGGATTGGCCAAACACTTCCAATCGTCGTGCCCAAAATTTGGAGATGACTTAGCGAGCGAAGCTTTACCTAGCAAGAGTGGGTTAGTGACCGATACTGCTGTGTCTGCAGATGAGGTAACTCGATTGGATACCGAGTTTGAACGCTTGCAAACTGCATGGGGAGATATCGTTGGAACACCTGCTTTTATGAGTCCCGAGCAGGCTTCCGGACGAGTTGGGCAGATATCTGTTCGCACCGATGTTTTTGGGTTGGGGGCTGTACTTTTCAAAATCTTGTATAACAAGCCGCCGTTCACGTGTTCTGAAACAGCAAGTACGCTTAGGCTCGCGTCGCAATGCGAAATTTATTATCCCGAATCGCCTCGCACGAGCGAATTGCCGCGAGGGATAGTGGCTATTTGTGCCAAGGCTATGCAGCGATCGCCGGAGCGGCGGTACCAAGATGCGGCTTCATTAGCCAGCGATATTCAGAACTGGTTGGTAGGTGAGCCGATCAGCGCGATGCGGCAGCCAATCGTCGAGCGATTGGTTCGCTTTGCGAAGCGACGACAAACTTTGGCGATTGTAGCGTCGCTGTCGATGTTCGCCTTATGCCTGACTGCCGTAGGTGCGGCGCTTGGCATTCAGAAAGAGCGGGCTGAAAAATTACTGGCTAATCGTACTGCAGAAGTAAAAGCTTTAGCGGCAAGCGATATTGCCGACTATCTTTCCAGTATCTTTCGAACGGTAGATCCAGTGCAGTTTGACGAACCGGGTTTTGTCGAGGGTGACAATCATGACGCGAAGCAAACGCTGCGGCTCGTGCTTGACCGCGGTGCAGACTTGCTTGATGAACATCTAAAGGGGCAGCCTGAGGAGTACAGCGAACTGTTGACTTCTTTAGGGAAAAGCTATCGCGGCCTGGCGGATTATGAACGTGCTGAATCTATGCTGATGGAGGCGCTCGCTATCCGTCGCAGTCGATTTGGAGATGGCTCGGCGCAGGTACTTCAATCGCAATACTTCTTGGCACGATGTGCTCAGGATCGTGGAGATTATGGCCAAGCCCAGCAACAATATCGTGAGATCATTAGTGCCGGATCGAAGATACAACCGCCTGAACCATTATTGGTTGCCGATGCCAAGTACCATTTGGCTTGGGCATTGTTCTATCAACCACTCGAAATTGGTCCACTGCATTTCGATCCTACGGTCGTGAACGAGAGTATCCGACTATTTACCGAAGTAGCTGCCCAGCGGGAAGCTCAACTGGGGCCAAGAGATCGCAGTGTGGGGCTGGCCTATGCCGGCCTGGCCGCCGCTAGAATGTCCTTCACCGACCAGAAATTGTTGGCAAGCGCTTCCGCCATGCAGGCTATGGAGATTTTTAATTCTGCTGGAGAGAAATCGCAGCTTGGAAGCGTCATGGTCACCTACGGGCGAGCAGAGATGTTGCGTAGGGACGGTAAAGAAAAGGAGGCAGAGACAATTTATTTACAAGTAAAAGATCTGATCGTCCAAAACCTTGGGACGCGGCATCCCCTATACATCATCCATTTATGGAACATGGCAGGACACTATCGCAAGTTTGGTCATCTCGTTCGGGCCGAAGCAACCATCGATGAAATAAGAAATTCAATCCAGTCGCTCCCATATCTGCGAAATAGCTCGCTGCATCTCGATGGGCTCTGTCAATATGCCGAAGGGTTGGCGACCGTAAATGTTGCCAAAGCTTGCGAAGTAGCTGAAGAGATTACTCGCTATTCGAATGAACGACCCACTAGCGTTCGGAATTTTTCGCACGTGCTCAATTGATCCTGGATCGGTTGCCTCAAGAGCCGACGGTCAATCATTCAGCGAGTTCGCCGGCCGCGCCACCGGCCGAATCGGCACCATGAAACAACCTCCCGATCCGCCCAGTCTCGATCAACTCACTGGCGAAGTGTTTGCCTCAGCGGTTTTCCAGCAATACTCGATGCGGCTACTGTGTTTGGCCAACGATCGATTAGGCAGAGATATCCGCGGTAAGGTTTCGCCTGAGGATGTTGTGCAGTCGGCCTTCAAGAGCTTTTTTCGTAGGCTTAAAGACTTTAGCTTTGAACGCGAGGGTACTGATGCGATTTGGGGATTGTTATCGATCATCACCATTCGGAAGTGTAGAAAATGGGATGCGTTTTATCGTTGCGATAAACGAGCCGTCCAGCGCGAGAGACCAGATGACTCGCGTCTTGCAGGGCAAGTCAGACACACATCTACGGAACCCGGTCCAGAGGATGCTCTAGTCGTAGAAGAACTGCTTGAAAAGCTCTTCAACGAATTCGAGCCGCGACAACAGCAGATGATTCTGCTCCGGATTGATGGCTGTTCCGTTGAAGAGATCGCGGCTCAGTGTCAGAGTAGTTGCCGTACTGTTGCTCGGACGATCGCAACCGCCAAGCGGTTGCTCGAAGAGTTGCTGTTCGATGGTCAATAGGTGGAGGCTAAGTGGCGTAAGCTTCCAGCTTGCGATTAAGCATTGAGAATTCTTACCAAACATTGGCAAGCAGGATGCATACCCCACGTGAACGGCAAGCAGGATGCGTACCCCACCTAGCGTTTATGAACGCGAGTCAATGACAGTCCTTCGCGAGCGTCGTAGCGCATGTAAAGTGCATTGCGGCTGGCGTGGCGTTTCATGATACTGCGATAGATGCCGTGTTCGTCCGGCCATGGAAAGGCATACACCAAATCGAAGTCTCGCAACTCCATATCAAGCTCTTCGTAAGCCGGAGTGGCGGTCGTCAGTGTTCGACCGAACTCTTCACCAGCTTGATGGTCCTCTTCAAACTCAGCCGGAATGAATGAGCCGATGACAAATCTTGGCGTCGCGCTGTATTTGTTCGCCAAGCCTTCTGCCAGCTTTACCAGCTCCGGTTCGGCTTCGATGCCATAAGCGTCAAAGCCCAAGCGATTGGCCATGATCGTCATAACGCCCAGGCCCGATCCCCATTCTAAAACAGTTTCAACACGACCCCTCAGTTCACAGAGCTTTTCGAAAATCGCCATGTAATCTGCGCTGACATAGAGCGCATAAGGGGGTGAGTTCCCGTTGGCTTCCCAGATCGCGTCAGCTTCCGCCCAGAGAAGTTTGAAGGAATTAAGTAAATCAGTGTCAGACACGTGGTTGCTCTTCGAGAAAGTGGGCGAAGGTCTTAATGAAAATTATAGTGGTTCAATACAGCAAGTCGAAGGTTGGATTAAGTAGTACCAACGTAGCAGGCTTCGTTAGAAACCGGATGAATCACAAGATAACTGCCTATCTAACGGTTTCTCATGAAACCAGCTACATCCCCATGGGGTAAAGTTATCTGGCCATACGTTTTTTGAGAGCTGCGTCGTGATGTCGAACATGACCAGCCAGTATGTAAGCCAAACCACGAACTGTGACGCGGGCTTCACTCGCAGTTCCCCATCGATCCCAGGCAACAGACGGAAGACTTCGCAACACAATTAAATTCGCTTGCCGCAAGCAAGCGAACTCGGTGACGATATCGGCTAAAGAACAATTCAGTTCAAGCGTTGTGTCGGCGTAGGGATTCTCATCAAATCCTTGAAGCGGTGTTTGGTCGTTACGGGCGATGCGCAAAATACGGTACCCGAATATGCGTTCTGCATCTGCAATGTGATGGAGCGCTTGACGCAGTTCCCAGGCGTATGGTGGATGCACAGTGTGTGACTCGGATTCAGGAAAAGTTCGCCACCAGGCCGCTGTGGTAACTAACTGGTCTTGAAGAATCGGCAAAATATCTTCTTCAGGGACAAGAGCTACATAGCCAGCGGCCTGGAGAGAGTAATCGTTAGGCGAAGGTCGCATGTTTGTGGCTCACAGTTCTAAGGTAGCTGGTTTCGTAAGAAACCGGACGGTAAAAAGCTCGGCCAGAGTAGGCTTACAGCTTCACCCGGTTTCTCACGAAACGAGCTACGAGGGATCTTATCGTTTTTTAGCGATATGTGTTGAACGCACGCCGATATATGGGTCCACGATATGCAAACTGCGCCCACATCAGCGGGTACATCATGTAATCCATGAGAAGTGAACCTGTGCGATATTCAATATCATCAACGATTTGAGTGCCAGTTTCTGTTCGCAACAATCGATGTCGATGCCGCCAGAATTTTAGGAAGAAAGGCAGCTGGCTACCCTGATCAACAAACCATATTTCGTCTTCATTTTCGCCATGCTCAGTAATTTCGCTTTGCCAAGTTTGTCGAAAGAGTATGAAATTGAGTTCGACTGCGACCGTGCACCCCGTAGTGCTACCGTCGAATCTTAGCAAACGAATGCGAGGGAACGGAGGCGCGAGTTTCTCGAAAAGGGCTTGGTTAAACCCAGCCCAAACTTGCTTCGGTGTTTGCTTGACGTTTGTTTTTAGAACTAACTTCATTAGATAAGCAGTGGGTGAAGTTAAAGAGAGGCATCTTTTTAGTGTGGTCGTCATTTAAAACAGGAGAACGAGGCTCTGCCGAGCTTATCTTGGCGGAAATTTGAGACTGTACTGTACCTGTGAACGTGACTCGTGGCGGTGAGCCATTTCTAGCAACCAATGGAAGTTTGCAGGTACAGCGAAGTCGAACGGGCTGTGGA
>JANNNN010001150.1:0-5896 GCA_031398555.1 Planctomycetia bacterium
CAAAAAGAACAACGGCTCGGCTCCGCAGCACAGCACGTCGTTGACGCACATCGCCACGAGATCGATACCGACCGTGTTATGTCGTTCGAGTTTCTGAGCAACTTTTAGTTTCGTACCGACGCCATCGGTGCCTGAGACCAAGACCGGTTGGTCGTACTTGCGCGCGAACAATGGACCAGCGAAATCGAGCTGGAACAAACCTGCGAAACCACCATCGTTTCGGACAACGCGGGGGCTGAAGGTGCGATGCATGAGCCGCGGCAAACGCTGCATGGCTTGCTCGTACAACTCAAGATCAACACCGCTATCCTTGTATGTAATTGAGCTCATTCGGTCGCTTTATGTGTTGGCAGCAGTGTCGCCTTTTGCTTCGCAAAAGTAGCGTCGGCGCCGATATTGGCGTCAAAAATTTCCATTGTGCGATGTCATACTCGGTAGCTGATTCGTGAGAATCGGGTCTGGTTTCGTAGCTGGATTCGTGAGAATCCGAACTCTCCCGAGTCCAGCTACAAAAACCGATGATTTCCATCCGATCCTGACGATCAGAAAGTTCGCTAAGTTTTAATGAAAATCTCGACTTTTGACGACTAGGCCGCCGACCTGCGTGGAAAGATCTTCAATCCGCCCGACTAGCAAATGCACAATTCCTTCACGATTTTCCAATACGCCATGGACTAACCAGGCGTTACTGCGTCGAGCCGTTTTGTAAAACTTCTCCCAAATCTCTGGTTTCAGCACTAAATTCATCGATCCAGTCTCATCCTCAAGCGTCACAAAGGTGATCCCCTTGGCCGTGCTCGGCCGCTGGTGCAATAATACCAACCCTGCCACGCGTACGAACCGACCATCGACCATTTGCTTGAGCTCGATCGCCTTCGTCACTCGCAACCGATCAAGCTGATCGCGCACAAACGAAACCGGATGAGCCCTCAACGACAGTCCAGTCGTTTCGTAATCCGCGTAAACTTCTTCAATCGGCTGCATCGGTTGCAAGGTCACCGGCAGAGGATCATCTTTGTCCGCACCGGTCGCCTCGAACAGCGACATGTCCTTGGCCGTGCGATCCTGTGCGAGCGATTGCCAGAACGCAGCCCGTCGATCACCAGCCAATGAACTCAGCGCGCCTGCATCTGCCAAACGTGTTATCGCAGCTTGACCTAATCGAGTCCGTCGAGTGAAGTCGGCCAAGTCACTAAACGCTCCTGTCGCACCGCGAGCTGCAACGACGGTTTGCCCTATCGCTTCTTGCAGACCGCGAATCATTCGCAGTCCCAAACGCAATTGCAATTCGGGTCGCTCCAGCGGTTTGAGTGGCGCAGTGCTTGCTATCGGCTCGAGTGTGCAATCCCAGTTGCTGCGATTCACATCGATTCCAGCGACTTGCACACCGTGCTCCTTCGCGTCGCTGACCAACTGAGCCGGCGCGTAGAATCCCATCGGTTGACTATTGATCACGGATGCGCAAAAGACCGCTGGATAATGATGCTTCAGCCAGCATGAAACATAGACCAACAACGCAAAGCTAGCCGCGTGCGATTCCGGAAAACCATACTCGCCAAAGCCGCGAATCTGCGAAAACACTCGCTCAGCAAATTCGCCCGACAGCCCGCGCTCAAGCATTCCATCAATTAGCTTCTTCTGAAACTTGTCGATGACGCCGGGGCGTTTAAAAGCCGCCATCGCTCGCCGCAGTTGATCCGCCTCGCCGGGCGTAAAACCAGCGGCCACGACGGCCAACTTCATCGCTTGCTCTTGAAAGATCGGCACACCCATCGTCTTCGCTAGTACATCGCGAATCTCTTGCGTCGGATACTCAGGCTGTACACCGCTCTTCCTCGCCTTCAAATACGGATGAACCATCTGGCCTTGAATTGGTCCCGGCCGCACGATCGCCACTTCGATCACTAAATCGTAAAAGCATCGCGGCTTGAGCCTAGGCAGCATGCTCATCTGAGCGCGGCTTTCGATCTGAAACACACCGACCGTGTCCGCCCGGCAGATCATGTCATACACATCACTGTCGGCTGGTGGAACAGTTGCCAACGTCAACTTGCGCCGATAATGCCTGAACACCATATCGAACGCTCGATGGATCGCGCTCAACATCCCGAGCGACAGACAATCGACTTTCAAAATCCCTAATTCATCTAAGTCGTTCTTATCCCATTGAATCACTGTCCGACCATCCATCGATGCATTCTCAATCGGACACAGTTCACACAGCCAGCCTTGCGTCATTACCATTCCGCCGACGTGCTGGGAAAGATGTCGCGGAAAGCCAACCAAATTTTGTACAAGATAAAGGAATCGCTTTCCGATGTCCGATTCCGGATCGATGCCGGCCTCCTGACAGCGACTGGTTAGAGTCCCTTCGGGCAATCGCGAGTCGACCATTTTGCTGACCGAATCGATCCGATCCAGCGAAATACCGAGCGCCCTGCCGCAGTCACGTATAGCCGACTTGGTGCGATAGCGAATCACGGTCGCCGTCATTCCGGCCCGATGCCGACCATATTTTTCGTAGATGTATTGCAGCACCTCTTCGCGTCGTTGATGTTCAAAGTCGACATCGATGTCTGGCGCTTCGCCTCGTTCGCGACTGATGAAACGTTCAAAGAGCATATCCATATTGCTCGGGTCGACAGAGGTCACTCCCAGGCAAAAACAGACTGAACTGTTAGCCGCCGAACCGCGACCTTGACATAAGATCCCCCGCTGCCGCGCGTAACGCACCAAGTCCCACACCGTCAAAAAGTAGGCTTCGTATTTTAGCTCTTCGATCAACGTCATCTCATGCCGCAGCATATCGATAACTTTTTGTGGCACGCCATTTGGATAACGCTTCTTCGCTCCAGTCCAAGTTTCGCGCTTTAGAAATTCTATCGGCGTTTGCCCGTCTGGTGCCAGTTCCACTGGATAGTCATAACGCAACTCCTCCAGCCCGAACGTGCATCGCGCCGCGATTTCATTCGTTCGTTCGATCGCGGCTGGCTCCGCCCTATACAATCGCTGAATTGTCTCCAGCGATCGTAGGTGATACTGCGAATTGCTCAGCCGCTGCGAACGCACTTGATCGATCGTGGAATTGAATCGCGTCGCCAGCAAGCAATCATGCAGCAAGGCTCGTTCGGTAGTGTGATAGTACACATCGCCACTGGCAACCAACGGCACTTTTGATTGCTTGCTCAAGTGGCTCAAGCGAGCCAATTTGGCTCGATCGTCGACTCCGCGATGCAATTCAGCAAGCAAATAACCGGCATCACCAAACACATCGCGAAATACATTCAACCAGTCTAACCACCCCTGGTCTTCTCGCGCATCAAATTCCGCTGGTGGGAAGCTCAGTTCGCTACGTTGCTCCGCCGTCGCAATGAACTTCTTAACATCGAATTCATCCAATTTGCCATGTTCTTCCTGCCCGCTACTCGCGCCGTCCGAGGGTCGTGGCACATGGTCACTTTGTTCCCAAGGAAACGCTTCCTCATCCGCAAAATGCTGCATATCCGCTGGTGGCAACTCATCGACGACTGGCTGTCGCAAAAGTAGTCCCGCGAGCAGGCCGTCGCTCAGTTCAGCGAGATCTTGCCAGTAAATCGCGCAAGCCCCTTTCTCGCGTCGCAGTCGACCTTTCGAAAGCAACCGACATAGCCGCCCGTATGCGGCTCGATTGCTCGGCCAAACCACCAGCGGCGGACCATCAATTGGATGCAATTCAGTGCCGACGATCAGCGGCAACTGAAACTCTTTCGCTGCCGCGTGGGCTCGCACGATTCCCGCCAGCGAATTTCGATCCGTAACCGCTAGTGCTGAATAGCCCAAATCCTTCGCACACTCAAACAGCTCATCCGCATGGGAAGCTCCTTCGAGAAACGAGAAGTTCGATTTGCAATGGAGTTCAACGTAACGCATTCTTTGTCCGTGGCGGACGCTGCCAGCGTCCGAAATCGTTTTCACGGCAACCGAATCAAATGAACAGCCCGAACATCCATCAGGGCTCCGCGTTTAATGTTCTTAGGGCTTATTCGAAGTTGATAGTCACCGGCTTCGGTAACATTGATCTCGCCTAAGTGACGCCACACGAAGTTCTGGAAATGACCTGTCTCTAAAACTTCGAATTCAACTTGAGCGGCTGGCTTGTCTGCTGACGCGACGGCGTTCAGCGTCATCATAGCTGTGCTGCCGCCGTTGCCCGCGCCGCAGCCTTGAAGTATCTCAACGTTGAACTTGCCGGGTTTGGCGACGTTCAATATCCACGCTGCGGAGTTTTGCATCCCTGCCCAGTAGCCAACGGTGTTCTTAATAGTTTGCGGTTCGTAGCGGATCTTGTCACCGGTGGTTGTCGCCATATGAGCTGGGAGGAACAATGAGCCGTCGCCGGTCGCTTGAATCGGTTTGCATTCCGCGATCAACAGGGGTGGAGCGTCGAGCTGCATTTCAATAGTCGCTCCACTTTTCGGTGCCTTGTCCCAACTCACTTTCCAAGTCGTCAGTTCAGGTTGCAACTTCAAGTTCGAAGGGGCCTCGTCGCCCTTCCACTTCAGCGAACGGAGCGGAGCGGCCAAACGCGGAAGCTCCACAGTGTTCCCGTTAAAATTATCCTCAAGCTTAATTAACACAGTTTGCCCCTCCACGGTCAACTTTGCACCGGGAATTTGGGTGCTGGCCAATTGTCCATGAGCCGAGGTCAAGCAACTGACAACAACGAGAAGTGAGCATATAGCGTTTCGCAGTTTTTGCATGAGTAGTTGCTTTCGTGAGTGTCAAGGTTGTTGTTAGTCATGATGGATCGAAAACCAATGTCACCTGCGACTCGGTTCGCAATAGATTCTAGCCGACATTAGCGATGTAGGGTGAAATCGCTGACTCCGTCCAAAACAGCAATCTCGAATGGAATCGAACGGCAGCCACGATCAAGTTCTGCTTTTCATCCGTGGGACCACCGTGTCATCCGTGCGTAAAGAAAAGTGCGTTATCCCACGGCTGGCATAGCGGTCCCACGGATAAATAATTTATTTTGGCCGAGACGGTGGCCCCAGCCTACGTGCTAAGATCGCGAAAGTTCGTGGTTTGGGGCATGTAAAAAGTGGCCTTGTCGCTAAAATAGAATCATTGACCCACGAAACGGCGATGTAGCTAGTGCTGCAGGAAAGTCTTTGACCGTCCATGTACGTCGTCGGCGAATCGCGCCGTGAACCCTGCCTCGGAAAGTTGAAGTTATGAAGGGCCTGCCATTTGTATTGGCGTTTACTGCGATGACTTTTATCGCTTGGGGTGCCTATGGCCCGTTGTTGCACCATGGCACGCTTTCGATGGGGAATGACAGCTTACGGGCCTTCGTTGGCGTCGGAATTGCCTATTTCTTCATCGCCGTCCTCGTGCCCATTTACATTCTTCGTTCGCAAGGCGAGGCGGGAAAGTGGACCATTAGCGGCACCTTCTACTCATTGATCGCCGGATCCGTCGGAGCTCTGGGGGCACTGGGTGTGATTCTGGCACTGGCCTATGGCGGCGCTCCGATCTACGTGATGCCGCTAGTTTTTGGATTTGCACCGATTGTGAACACGATGGTTACGGCATGGATGAGCAAGACGTTTGACCAAATCAGTCCCGTGTTCATCGCTGGCATCGTCGTCGCAGCCCTTGGTGTTGCAGGTGTTCTTGCGTTCAAACCATCCGCACCAGCACACGCTGCTCATCCATCGAGCGACTCGAAAGCGGATGAACATAATGACAAAAAATCATCTAACAAAGATCACTCACAGCTCGAAGTTCAAAGTTCAGTTCGGTTCGTTTCAAGCATCTTGATTCAGGAACCGCTTGCCGAAGATCCGCTACCGCCTGTCGTCATTCAACCACCCGCGCCTGCGGAAACCCCGGCAGCTGCAATCCCGGCTGT
>JANNNN010001185.1:0-11179 GCA_031398555.1 Planctomycetia bacterium
CAAGCCATACATCGCAAGCGTTTGATCATCCTCCTTCGACAGGTCGAATATTTCCGGCATTTCGGCTTGCATGCCAAAGGCGGTCTCGAACGATTTCATGCGCGCACGCAATGCTGGATCAGCTGAGCGAGAAGCAATATGTTCTTGATTCATCCTCGCGATGGCTTCCAATTCCAGTTCCTGCAAACGACGGGTTGGCGCGCGGCGCTGGATATTGGCAACCGGCATAGCGCCTGGAACCACCAAAGTTCCTTGATGGGATCCGGGTAAAAAATCGCTGCCCCAAACTTGTCCGCCCGCATAGGGAGAGTGCGGAGCGATGACCACAAACGAGGGCAAGTTGCGATTCTCCGTCCCCAGCCCGTAGCTGAGCCAGGATCCGATACTCGGTCGCGCGAATGTGAACGATCCTGTATGAATGCCAAGCGTCGCTTCATAATGATTCGTATGGTCCGACTTCATCGAACGAATTACACACAAATCGTCAACACACTCGGCCACGTTTGGAAACAGTTCACTAACTTGCGTTCTGCACTCTCCATGTGGATTGAATTTCCACTGCGGGGCTTTGAGGAACATATTGAATTCCCCTTTCCGTCCTTGAAACTCGTTTACAGGAACTGTCTTTCCAGTATCTGCGACCAATTTTGGCTTCGGATCAAATGAGTCGACGTGCGAGACTCCGCCGCTCATGTACAGAAAGATCACTCGCTTGGCTTTAGCAGGGAAATGCGTCGGTTTGGGTGCGAGCGGGTCGGCAGAACCCGCATCTTCCGCCAATAATTGCGAGGCGATTCCAGGTAGCAATAACGACCCGCCAATCATGGAACGCAACATACCGCGACGCGTTGGATCGTAGTTTAAATTGGTTTGCATCTTGAAACGCCAGTTCTTTCTATCAGTCAACGTGCAAGAATTCGTTGCTTGCGAATAGTGTTCTCAGCAGGGCCGCCAGTGAAGCGACATCGAAGTTATCCTTGGCGACGGTCGCAAGTTCTGCCTTATAGCCTTCGATAAACTTTGCAGCACTTGCTCGTTCGGACGGGGTAGCTTCACGAGCAAACGCAGTTGCGTAAGCTGATTCGATGCGCATTGATGTGGACTCGAATTGCGAGATCAATCGCTGCGCCCAGGCTTCGGATTTCGAGTATACGAACGGGTCATTGAGGAAATAGAGCGACTGGGTTGGAACGGTCGTTTCCATCCGATCGGCGGTGCTCGAATTGGGATCAGCGCCGTCAAACAGAGCCAGGAATGGATGTCGTTTTAGTCGCTGAGTCATCAAGTAAACGCTGCGTTTGTTGTGATCGTAAATAGCACTGAACGGGCCGTGTTGCGTGTAGCCAAAGTTAATCGGGGATGGGAAAGGATGGTCCTTTCCGGGTTCACGATCCAGTTCACCACTGATCAAAAGTATCGAGTCACGAATCTCTTCAGCCGAAAGCCTGCGGCGCAAAAACTGGGTATACAGAACCTTTGTATCCAACTCGGACGACAATTTCGATTCAGCCTGTGTTGGTGTGCTGGATGACTGCTGATAAGTATCGCTGAGCATGATCATTCGATGCATCGACTTTATAGACCAGCCGTTTTTTACAAACTCGGCCGCCAAATAATCAAGCAATTCGCGATGAGTTGGGGGTAAGCCTCGAACACCGAAATCGTTAGGGGTTTTGACGAGTCCCTGTCCGAAATGGTATTGCCAAACTCGGTTAGTTATTACACGAGCGGTGAGCGGATTGTCGGCTCGCGTTAACCAGTTCGCAAGTTCCAAGCGACCACTGCCAGCAGTATTGGGCGGCAGTGTCTCGTTCCCCAAAATTTTGATAAACCCGCGTGGGACTTCATCGCCCAGTTGACTAGGTTCACCCCGCAGTTGTATACGAACGCTGTGGGGAGTCCCTTCCGAAACACTGTAGGCCATCTCAAATGGACCTTCCACAAGCAGCTTATTTAATTCATCGGCATCTTTCTGAGCTTTAGCTTTGCTTTCGGAAATTGCTGTCTTCAAAGCGATAGCTCGTTCTCGACGTTCTGCAACTTCAGTTGTTACTAGAACACTTTCATGGACAGTTTCGAAGGCTGCATCGCGAATCTCGTAATTGTCCACATCGATGGCGGGCCGAACGCCGGGGATATGACCATAGCTGTCGATGAATGAGTAATCGATTGATCCATCCCAACCCGCCGCGAATTTACCGTCGAATGGAATCGAATGATTGCCATTTTGAAGTAGGCCTCCAAATGTCTTCGACTTTAAATCGAGCGTTAACTGAAGTTGATTCCATTGTCCGGGACTTAACGGGTGGATGGCTTCGCGAGCGTCGCCGCTCCGGTTGAACAACTGCTTTCCATTGAAGTACATTTCGACAGCCGCTGAATTGCCAGGCCCGTGGCCAATGTAGAAACGCCAGGAGCCATCGGCACCAGCCGCAACATCGGCGAGACGAAAATCAAAGGTTGCGAAGAGCTGATGTGTGTCCTCACTAGTCCATTTCTTAAGAAGCGTCAAACCAAATCCGTCGTATTCAGCACGATTTGGCATGTGAACGCCCAACCGCCCGCCAGCAAATATATTTGTAATCGAACTTTGTGCTCGACTAGCGATTCTGACAACACTGTTTGGACCAGGATTCCATGGAGCACTTGGGGCTTGGTCTACTGTCTGAAATTCAAAATTACCGTCCATCCCAACCTGTTCGTTAAGCTGCCGCGTGAGTTCGGCTTCGTCGACAACTTGGTCGGCACCTTGCGAAGTTGGCAAGTTGATTGTAGCTGGAGGAATGAATCCTTCTTGAACTCCTAGATTGTCGAACTCGATCGCCGGAGCAGGGATTTCTCGATCAGATTCCAAGACCACCAAATCAATTGCATCTAGCTGAGTGAAGGGTGAACTCATTTCGTGAAGGATTTGGCGACTATCGCTTCCAGTGGCCAGCAAAGATTCGATCGTTCCGTCGGTCAAATTCAACCGAAGCTGCAGATTGTGCCACTCGCCTGCAGTAACTTTACCGATGGCGGCTGATCGCTTACCGTTAATTAAGGTTACCGAATCGGTGGCGATATGTACGACAAAGGCAGGCGAATTCGAATTCTGGCCGATCCAAAAGCGATGAGTTCCAGTTGCTTTAGAGTGTGCGTCAACTCGGAAATCGAGATTCACGTTTAGCACCCGACAATTGTTGCGATTGCGGCGAGGGTACAGAGTTTGAGCAATCCGGTAGCCGCCCGCATCAGCGGCGATGCTCGCACCGACTTTGCCCCGCCCATTCAGATTTTTAAATGGACTTTGGGCTGCGTTGGTGACCGCGATCTTGCCTTCGTACAACCAAGGTGGAACCAGCACGCCATTGCTTCCGCCTGCCGCTGGAGCTTGCATTTCGAAGTCGCCATCCATGTCATGCAGTGACCGAAGTATCGCCGCTGGTACGCCTTGTTTACCTTTTTCTAGCGAAGCGGCTAAAGAAGCCACGCGTTGATCGAAGGCACGCCACTTAGGAATCGCTTCCGAAGGAGGCAAAAGCGGCACCATGGAACGCACTTTTTGTTTCTGTTCCGATCCGGGAAAGGCATAACGACTGCTGTCAAAGATCGCGTAAAGGCCATAATAGTCTTGCATCGAAACTGGATCGAACTTGTGGTCATGACAACGTGCACAACCGAGACTTAGACCGAGGATGGCTTGCCCCAAGTTGTCTATTGTGTCTTGAATCGTCAAGTGATGGTAATTTTCAGAGTCGAAACCGAACCTTCTCGAGATCGCAAGGTACCCCGTTGCAGTTATTTGTTCTGCATAACGTTCGTTTGTTAAATTGGTCGCGCGGGCGGCCAGCACATCGCCTGCAATCTGCTCTTGGATGAACTGGTCGTAGGGTTTATCTGCGTTAAAGGCGTCAATGACGTAATTGCGATACCGCCAAGCAGAGGGAACTGGGTAGTCAGCGGTCTCACCCGCGGTATCGGCATAACGAACCACGTCCAGCCAATGTCGCGCCCATCGCCTACCGTAATCTTTGGAATCGAGCAGTCGATCAATTAGCACAGGGTAGGCGTTCGGCGACGAATCGTGCACAAACGAAGTGACTTCTTCGGGAGTAGGCGGAAGTCCTGTTAGATCAAAGGTGGCGCGACGGATCAGCGTAATTTTGTCAGCGGGAGGCGCATGGTCGATTCCTGCTTCGCGCTGCTTGCTGCGAACAAAGGCATCAATCGGGTTTTTCGATTCGCTTGATCGTGGCGGTTCCGCCATGCGAATAGGTTCCAGTGCCCAATGCTTTATGCTTTCGAATTTTTTGAAAGTTGCTGGCCAATGCGCACCGGCGCGAATCCAATTCTCGAAGGCCGCCACTTGCTCTGGACGCAGAGCTTTGTCTTTGTCGGGTGGCATAGCCGAAACGTCTGGGTGTCGCTGGATCGCTTTTACGAGCAAACTGGATTCCGGTGAACCCGGAACAATTGCGGGACCAGAACCACCCCCGGTCAACAGAGAATCGCGTGAATCAACTCTGAGTTCGCCGGCAACTTTCGTATCTCCGTGACAGCGGAAGCAACTTTCGACAAGGACTGGCCGAATATCGTTCTCGAACGCGGAATCGCGTTCATCTGCTGTACCTGATGCCCCTGCGAGTGGCAGGGTCACTAGGAGCCCAATTGCCAGGAGATAAGGTGAGGTTCGGAGCGTTTTTTGAAATCGAAGGAAGCCACTTAGCATCCACAGATCCTTTCGGTGTGCTTTCCGCCAAAACAGCGGAGTGTCACCTTACAGAATAACGTCCAACCTGCCGTAAATCGACTGCTATGGCGAATATCGAATTAGCAGGTAGAGAATAGTCTGTCCGAATGCAGGGAACGAACGAAAAAACTGCAAGCTTGGAAGCCTCGTGGACTACTAAGGGCTATGGTGCTTGAGTAGAAATGGCTTATCCGTGGGACCGCTATGCCATCCGTGGGAAAACGCATTTCGCTGTAACGTTGGTTGCGACTGCGGCGTAAAAGAATGCGTCGACACGAGCGAATTCAACTAAACGAAGCTAACATCCCCCAAACTGGACGACATATAATGCGAAATTGGTTTGAAAACACGGTGGCTATTCTGACAGTCTCGGTGCTTGCGGGGCTGGCAATTGCGCAGCAGCACCGAATCGCGACCAAAATGCCGACAAATGTTCCGGCCAATTCTAAGTTCTCGATTCAGATCGACTTTAACGCCATCAAAGAAACCAAGCTGGGCGCGATGCTGTTTGAAATGGCAAAAAAGAAAGCCATCGAAGAGCTCGGAAAAGAGGGTGGGGAAGAAGCCGGGTTAGCGAAGCTCACTAAGATGCTGGGGATGGATCCCTTTGAAGAGATTCAGACCATTACGCTGTCATCGGGCGAGTATGAACACCCTGAGAAGTCGTTGCTCGCAATTGTGCAGTTGAAAAAGAGCGCGGGGAACCTCGAAGGTCTGGTCCTAGGTTTGCCTGAATATGAATCCGTCGAATACAAAGAGAACCAAATTCATTCTGTGGCCCCGGATAAGAAAATGAGAGTCTACGGTGCGATTCATGGCAAAGAGGATCAGAATCGAACCATCATCCTTACCCCGAACAAAGGCACGATCGAATCCGTTTTGGACGAACTCGACAGCAAATTGAGCACAGAATCAAATTTCAGTGAATCACCTTTAGTTCGTGTGCAATTGTTCGAGATTCCTAATGATAAGATTGGTAAGGGGCCTCAAGCAAACATCGCCAAGATTGTGAAGACGTTTATGTTAGACGTTGAAGAGGCCAGCGACAATATTGCCTTTACGGCTAAGATGACCACCGACACCGATAAGCAAGCTGAACAAGTTCGGCAAATGGCGCAGGGGGTAATTGCCATGGTCGATTTTGCTCAGAACATGGATTCGGAAGACAAGGATCTCAAGAAGTTCCGCGAAATGTTGGTCGGATTGAAAGCGACCCGAGCGGGAACCGATGTGCAAGTTGGCCTGACACTGAAGGCGGATAAAATCGCTGCGGCTATTGCTGAAGAGTTTGACTTGAAACTAGAAGTTGACAGTGAAAAGCTCGAACAGGCCCAGCAATTGAAGGACGCTCAGATGGCTTTGGAAAAAGCCCAGCAAGAACTTGAAAGGCTAAAGAAAGAAGTCGAAGTTAAGGCGACTGCGACAAAAAAACGGATCGAGAAGTCGAAGTAATTTTCTTTATGCAGGCTTCATGACTACTTTGCTACCCACGCGAACTGATCAAATTGAGGAAGCGGATCCAAACGAACTGGTCGTTCGTGCACGGGGTGGTTGCGAAGAGTCGTTTGCCGAGTTGGCGCGGCGTTTCTTCCCGCGTTTGGTTCAATTGGTTTTGCCACGGTTATCCGGCAGCAATCACATGGATGCGGAAGACATCGCGCAAGAATCGCTTGCTCGCGCCTTCCAAAAACTCGATACGTTTGATCCCAAGTATCGCTTCTCGACTTGGCTGTACACCATCGCAATTCGACTTGCCATGGATCACAATCGCGGTACGCGACGCAGATTGACGTTGTTGGAAACGCATCGTTCGCTCATCGATTTCCAGGGACACCCTCAGCTAACGTCAGTCGCCGAGTATGAATGTCGCGAATCCTTGGACGCTATATGGCAAATCGCTCGCTCGACGCTTGGTGAACCGCATTACACGGCGATGTGGCTGCGATTTGCGGAGGATTTTTCGGTTGAAGAAATCGCAAGAGTGATGAGAAAAACTAAGGTTGGAGTGCGCGTTTTATTGCACCGTGCACGAATGAAGATGTTGAATGCGATGATCAAGGAGGACGCCAGCCAGTCAAACAAAGTACTTGAGGAAGCGGATTAACGTTATGTTTCTATCCATTGCAAAATGGTACATCAGTCGTGCAATCGATTGCAATCGATCATTGCCAGCTTGGGTCGAACGTCGATTGGTTTACGATCCGAGCTTGAAGCAGTTCTACGACCAATCGCTACGGCTGGCCTCGCGATTGCAAACAACCGCGGCCGCGCGCGAGTTCAAATTTAGCCGTGATCGCAAAGTTGATTTAGGGACGCAGTTCCGCGAGGGCAAATTAAATTCGAAAAACACTCGCGCCCTGTTTGCCACTCTCGCCGTTGGACTAGCCGCGGCAAGTCTGTTCGCGTTTTCACCTTTTTTCGACCAATCAAGTATGCGTACGGAGACGGATCCCACCGGATACGTAGAATCAAATACCGCGTTAGAGTCCCCAGCCACTTCAGTCGAACCAAATCAGTTAGATCCAAAGCAAATAGGTGACTTGGTTGCAAGCGGCGCGAGTTTTCTGCAACGATTGAAGCAAGATTCGGACTCGACAGATGCAGCAGTGCTCGAAAGCGATTTCAGACAACTGGTCGCTCTAACGAATCTCGAAATCGATCAAGTCATCAAGCCCGTCAACGATCTCGGGTCAAGCTACGGTTCGTTGCTTTCCAAGCTCGATCAACATGCTGAAACCGAAAATCGTCGGCTCTTGTCAGATGGCATCAGCGCTTGGCATTTCTTTGTGCATAAACTGCCCCAAAGCGCGGCTTCACTGGCAGGCCTATAAGCTTTGACAGCAGAATTTGTATCAACCGGTTGAGTTGGCTCCACGGTGGAGTCCTTGAAGTCTAGCTTGACATCGCGAAACCACTGTTTTGCAAACCTGAAGCTTGGTCCACAAGATTTTTAAATAGCCCCCCATTTAGAAGTCAAGCATGTAAGTCTTCGCGAATCGAGAAATTTAGACAATCGTCCGATAGTTAGTTGCATTGCGAATGGGCGTACCATAAGCTAGCTTCTGCCTTCGTAACTTGGTTCACTTGCCATCCTAAAATAACTGATGTTGCGAGGGATTGGGCCACCATGCGCAAGCGACGTAAATTGCCTGGGGCTCCTCAGGCAGGGGAGCTGCATCACTAGAACTAGTGAGCCTGTAGCACCGATGTCAGTTTTACTCGAATAATCGGTTCACAGCCTGGACCGACCCAGCGCCAATCATGGTTAAACCGCTCTTCGAAAGCATGCTGAGTTGGGACATAGCCGGTCCAACACTCGCCATAGCCGATGGCCATGACGAATGAATCAGGGCGAATTCGCTGCGCCATCAACTGGTAGCCCACAAACGCTTCACCCGGCAAGATGACGATCTGTGCAACCCCTAGATCTATGCAGGGTAAATCAATTGGCTGACCACGCTCAATACGATTCAGTGAAGCGAGTCCCATGGCGGCGAGAATACGCTCTCGAGTGCTCGCTTTGTCGTCATGCAAAATTGCGGTCATCGAATCACGTTTGAATTGCGGCCCTTCGTGAAAGGGTAAATGAAAAGTTTCACATCGAAAGTCAAACTTGTTGATTTTTTGGGTCTCGTGTGTCTTAGAAGCTCGAATCATGGCTTGGTAAAGTCGATCGGTCAAAATGCCACGCGACTGCGGGGAGCCATCGTTGTACTTGCCAGCTGTAATGTCGCCGCTACATCCGGATGCATAAATCTGCATCGAGTCGGGTGTTTCCAACTGTCGCCGTCGTCGTGCTAATCCAACAAAGTCCGCTGACACTCCCCCTTGTCCGTAGTAACTCATCGGATGAGTCGCATAGGAACTTAAAACAGCCAGCGAGTGATCACCCGAGAGAAAACTAATCGACTTCAAATTCGGATCAATTTCACCCGGGGCAGCCATCGCGGCAGGCGATTCGGGCGTCGTGCGGCTGTATCGATCGTAGGTAACGGTGCCATCGGCGAGCATCATGCGTCGGTTCGAAGCGATCTTTTCAACTTCGGCATGGCCAATGGCAACATGCGTGACCGGCTTGGCGACCACAATCGCTTGTTCGACGGCTAATGCCACATCGTTTAGGCACGCGTGATGAAAGCGAACGTCAAACAGCTCGTCAACTAGTCCAACTGAATCGAGCAGCGATTGGGCTTCGGTATCGATTACCGGAGCATCGTGTTGATGCAGTGAACACACTAGCACTCGTTCGCGGGAAGTCTTCGCGGCGGCGGCCAGCGTATCGCGCCACAAGTCATAGGCTCCATTGCGAACTTCGCACCAATCAAGCGCAACAAACACAACTGGAGCATCGGGACCGAGCAGGACGAACCCGCGGGCTTCCAGTGGGTCGTCGATCCGCTGAGCTTTAGTGTCCAGAATTCCCATACAGCGGTGCCCGATAGGAATCGTGATGTCAGTCGCGAAGGTAGCTAGCCGCAATGGGGACTCTTGAGCTGCAACACTCGCAGTCGACATCAATACAATACACAGGTGCCTCCACAAACGGTGAATCACGGTTTTACTCCACAGCAAGAATTGGGTCTGACTCCGACTCACTATTCTAGCGTGGCACTGAGATGCTCGCGGTGTGTTCCGCGGTCGCTTCGTTGCTTTTGAGTACTGCTTGTCGTCCTACATCCGTCTTGCTTCGAGCCAGGGCTCAAGCCACGGCGACCGCTTCACACACCCTACGCTAACTAGCGTGGCTTCGAGCGGTGTAAGCTTTCCGACATGCGATTCGCCCTCATCATCTCTTGGAATTCAACCATTCCCAAGCGTCACTTAAGGTTGTTTCGAGGGGACGGCGTCGATAGTTGAGTCCCTGAATCGCTTTGGTTGAATCGTAGAAATGAAACAGATTGCCCATGCCGATCATTGCGCCGTTCAAGTCGCGTTCTTTCAATCGAAGGCCACGATTTGTGCCGTCGATCACTTTGCCGACCGCTTTGAGAAACTTGCGACCGGCGACGCGGACTGTGCGACGTTTGCCAAAAGCACTCAACATGAGCTGCCAAAGTTGTTGGTAAGTCAAGTTGTCACCGGCCAGTATATAGGACTGGCCGGTGGCTCCCCGATCGATGGCATTGACTGTGGCTGCGGCGACATCTCGAGCGTCGCAGACGCTGCAACCTCCAGTTGGAGCAAGCAAGATCGGCGCTTTACTAATTTCCAACATCATGCGACCACTCGATGGCTTCCAGTCGTAAGGTCCAAGCATAAAGCCTGGGTGAACAATAGTCGCTTGCAAGCCGTTGGCAGTAGCTTCGCGGACAACTTGTTCGGCTTCCGTTTTGCTGATCACATAGGCGCAGTCCATTTTGCTGATGCCGCTTGCAAAGTTGTTGCTTGCCGAATTTAATGCGGGCCGAGGGTCGGACTCGTCGATGGGGCGCTTGGATTCGGTAGCCGCGAACATAGTATCGACGGTTGAAACGTGAATCAACTTTGCTCGATGCTTGATACAAGCCGCAACGATGCGTCGAGTTCCTTCGACGTTCACTTCGCGAGACTCAGATAAAAATTGCCAACCTATATGAATCATCGCGGCCGAATGAATGACGGCAGTGCAACCTTGAACCGCGCGATCGATCACATCAGCGTTGCTCAAATCGCCTTCATGTATTTCGACTGCTAGACCTTCAATAGCGGTACGTGGAGTATTCTTGCGGCAAAGGACTCGGACCGACTCACCACGGTTAATCAATTCGCGGACGATACAATTTCCTAACAGCCCCGTCGCGCCGGTCACAAAAATCATCACTGATCCTTAGCGTTTGATTTGAATAAGTTGATTGAGGCTGCCGCTTGAGAAACCCGCGATATCGAGCGTGACAAATCGAAAACCTAACGATTTGAAGTGGGTCAGCAATTCATTTCGCAGCGGATCCGTTGCAAATTGCGAAATCGCCTCGACGCTGACTTCAATTCGAGCCAACTCGCCTGCATGCAACCGCACACGGAATTCAACCAAGCCATGGCCGCGCAACCATTGCTCAGCTTGTTCGACCATTGCCAGTCTTTCGCTAGTCACTTCGACGCCATAAGCGATGCGCGATGCCAAGCATGGACTGGCGGGTTTGTCAGCAATCGACAAGTCCCAAAACCGGGCCAGCGATCGGACTATCAATTTTCCAAATCCGAGTTCGGCTAGCGGGGCGCGTACTTGATGTTCTTTAGCCGCTTGCAACCCGGGGCGATAGTCCTGCAGGTCGTCGGCATTTGTACCTGTCACAATGGTCGCGCCAGGATGCTTTCGTTGGAGCGCTTCAAACAGATGCGTCTTGCAGTGGTAGCAACGTCGCGCGTCGTTCAGTTGGTAGTCGCGATCCTGGGTTTCGCCGGTCTCGATGGTCACGTGCGGCAATTTGATTTGAGCGGCCACGGCCGTTGCATCGCGGAGTTCTTGTC
>JANNNN010001216.1:0-4094 GCA_031398555.1 Planctomycetia bacterium
CCAATTTCAGCGATCGGGCGACAGGCGGCAGATGAACCAGGCGCGAGCAAATTCCCAGTTCTCGTAGGCAGTCGTACGTGCCATCCCTAGAATTTGACCGGCATCGGCGATCGAAAGTCCGGCAAAGAGTCGCAGTTTGATGAATTCCGCCGCCTGCGGATCCTCTTCGGCCAATTGTTCGAGCGCGGTGTTGAAATCAAGTAGATCGTCGGTGGAGTTTCCGATGGTCTGAGCGAGATCCTCCATGAGTTCGATCCGATTATGATCGCCACCCCGTTTACCCGATTGTTTACGTCGGGCGGACTCGACCAAAATTCTACGCATAGCTTCGGCAGCGGCCGAAAAGAAATGACCACGACTGTCCCAGTGCTGAGCTTGGTCATGATCCACTAGCCGTAAATACGCTTCATGCACTAACGCCGTCGCCTGCAATGTGTGGTCA
Organism: Planctomycetia bacterium; assembly: GCA_031398555.1. GTDB lineage: Bacteria > Planctomycetota > Planctomycetia > Pirellulales > Pirellulaceae > Aureliella. Next base: position 443 of record JANNNN010001216.1, read on the forward strand.
GGCCGTTCACTAGCCATCCTGGCAGCCGCCAGCTTTCGCAACTCGTCGTAGACCAGCGGCAAAAGCTTCTCAGCGGCCGACGGATCGCCGGACTCGATCTCCGACAGGATGTGGGTTAGGTCGTGCATAGGTTTAATGCTGGCGTGGGGATGTTTATTCGGACACTATTGTAGCAACTCGATCGGGTACTTGCGTCCAAACCCTCGCCCCTGAATGCCTTGTAGTCTCCATCGCGGAAGGATTCAGAAATCGTCTCGCTGCCGTTGCAAATCGCCCTTCGCCGCCAGCGTGCTCGCGGTAGCCCTCCGAAAATGCACCCCGCTAATCCGCACCGGTCACCCCCACCGGAGCGATTTCCACGAGAAAAAACTCGGTTGGCGCCAACCGCATTTTTTATCCGTTTCTATTACCAAGATGCTCCGATTGCAGAGAGTTTTCCGATTTTGCGGGGGCGTTTGACCAAACGTGTCACTTGCCTACCGTCTGATAGAGGGCCAAAAGGAAATATAGCTAGCAATCGCTGGCGGCAGGTCTGACTTCACGGACGCACACAATGAGCCGCATTTTGTATCAGGTGTTTTATGCCCAGTTTTCATCTCCCCCAGTTCAACGACATCGCAATTCTGCGATCGATCGAACCGAATCGCTTCCGAACATTTCTGTCGCGATTCGACAACTACCTTCGCAGCCAAGGGTTCACCATCCCTGAGTCTGCGGTATTCACAGACGCTCACTTGCAGCGACTGATTGGCATCTTCAATGCTCACGATGGCTCGACGCCGGCCGACATGATCGAGGCGCTGTTCCACATCAGCGAAGTTGCCAACGACCAGGGAATGGAAGCCCTGTTGTTGGTTGTTTCCAAATCCGGCATCGAGTTGCCTGAAGGTGATCTCACTCCGGCCGACCTGGCACTGCTGATCTGGCTGAACGATCCGGACCTGCTGCGCCGCGCGAACTGCGAACGGATTGTGCTGCGGTTTCAGTCGTTCTATTGCTTCATGAACAGCACGCTCGCAGCGCCGTTGTTCGAATTGCCGAGCGACTTCGTGCTAAAGAGGATTGAAGAACGCACCAACCAGTTCAACCGCAATCGACGGCGAGGCGGTGGCGCCGCAGTGTGGATGTATGAGTTCGGTAACGAAGTGGCTTTTTTGATTCGATTCGGCGGCTCACTCAAACGTGATGAAATCATGGACAACGATCAATGCCGACCCGACATTCGTCGCCCAGTAGGCTATGACTTGGTTGTCTATAACCTCGAAACAGGTGAGTTGCGAATTCGAGCCGACTTGGTCAGCGAACGCCGTCAAAGAGCGACTATACCGTCAACCAACTGCAGGCGGATATCGCCGAATCTACGCGGGTGAAGACCTCATTTGTTCGAGAGGCCAAGTCGAAAGAGAACCGCTTCATGACGTTACTCACTGGTGTCAACACTCTCTTCCAGGACGCTTCGCCAGTGGGATTGTTGGTTAAGCAAAAGCATGACAAACGTCCTACCTTGGCCGGTGCTTTCTGCTTCGAACAGCCCATTGATTCGGAGGTGCAATCATGAGCGTGAATGGTCATAACGCAAAGGCTGTGCAAGGCATCGATATTTCGATCGTCAAACTCGTACCACGCAGTGAACGCAAGGTTGCCAAGAAGTACCGGCAACGAATTGAGTCGAGCCTACGTGCCGTCGGCCTGATCGAATCACTGATTGTGTTTCCGGTAAAAGATGGTTAAGAGATTTTAGATGGCGTACTCCGATATCGGATCTTGCTGGACCTGGGTGTCGAGTCGGTGCCGTGCTTAATTCACAGTACACGCGATGGTTTTACTGGTAATCGGATGGTCGACCAGTTGAGTGCCTCTCAGGAAATGCGAATACTGCGCAAGTCGCTGGAGGAACTAGACGAGAAAACGATCGCCAGTGCACTAGGTATTCAGAGCATCGGCCACCGGCGCAACAAAGGGCTGCTCGACAAACTGCATCCGGATGTGGTCAAGGCATTCAACGCCAATAAGATCAACCTGCAAACGGCGAAGGAACTCATCAATGTGAAGACCGAGCGGCAGCAAGAGATCTTGCAACTGATGGAGAAGTGCAATGACTACAGCACGGTGTTCGCACGCGGCACGCATCAGCGGTGAACGAGTTTGGATCCTGGGAAACGGCGCTCCAATACGCTGGCGTCAGTGCCCACGACGTTGGGCGGCGTCGCGAATTGACTCCGGAACGTATCAAATTCCGACTCCGGCGACTTTGTGCGACTGGCTACGACCTAGGGGCCATGGTGAACCGTGGCCGCGATCGCGCTATGTATGACGCTGCAATTCGCCATTTCGGTAGTTGGCGCGAGGCACTCACCGAGGCCGGCATTAATTTGGCAAACGTTACACGACACAAGCCAAAGAACCTCGACCGCGACGCCATGTTGCTGTGGATACGCAATCGCAAGGAGGCTGGTCAATCGATCACCTTCAGCGAAGTCTGCTTTGAGAATCGAGACTATGCGCTCGCCATCAAGCGAGAGTTCCGCAGTTGGGCCAGAGCCGTAGAAGCGGCGTTTCCGACGGCCGATCGAGCGTAAGACTGAAGGTGGAGGGACACATGCCGTTGCCCTCCCGGTTTTCACAGCAGAACGGCGGTATGCACTTCATTTACCGCATCGTGCGATTTTACTGCGGAGTAGATTGGCCTGCTGCGGTAAGTTTCTCACCTTCGGACCTGTAGTCCTTAGCTGCGTGCCTAGCCGCCAGCGTCTGACGATCGCTCTTGATTCTGGTTAAACTCAGCACGCGCATCGGCGGCAGTCAGGCGGACAATCTTACCATCTCGCCAAATTACGACTTCGGTGCCGGTGCGTTCAGCTAGTTCGATGGCCTGCTCGCCTGCATCACGACATGCAGCAGCTACCTTTTCGTCCATCGGCAACGAGTGGTGGTCTTCATTGGTACGGATCATAAATCACCTCCCGCAAAGGATTGAATTAACTGCCATAGCTGGGTGTTTCCGACCCATTCGTCAACATCTAACCTCCGCCAGATGATTTCAGGTGGGGTAACAGCACCGTTTAAAATCCATGCCTCATCGACTAGCGGCAAATACACTGTGGCCAGGTTTCTCAGCCCTCGAGTGTAACGCCGCCGAATATCGGGAATAGCAATATCGTGTCCGCCTTGAGCCACCCGCGATGCAACGCGTTCTATGGCCATTTCGTCACTTGGTAGCCAGATAAAGAACAAGGTAACGTGAAACCCAAGTTCTTTCCAGCGCGGAATGCGCCGGCGATAGCTACGCCCCGCAAGCGTAGTCTCCAGGGCAAAGCTCCTTTTTCCTGCTTCAAGCTCACCGAGTCGTTGCAGAAAGATCTCGGATGCTCGCAGCAATTGACGTTCCGGAGCAAACGGTGAAAGCCCACGGGCAATCAAGTCGGCGTTCAGAAACTCGTCGCAATCGACATAACGGTTCAAATAGTTTTCTACGAACGTCGATTTTCCAGCACCATTAGGACCAGCGACAACGCTGACCGTTCGGCTATGTTGGTCCATCCTTCACCCTGCTTCAGTACCTCTCCTGCGACGCGCCTCGCAATTTGTTTCTTATTACCGCAGATTGTACCTCGTGCTGCTTTAACGAGAAGCAAACCGAAAAGCGATTGCC
>JANNNN010001263.1:0-3762 GCA_031398555.1 Planctomycetia bacterium
CGCAATCGCGAATCAGCAAATGGTCGGTGCCATGCACCGTGATCCAACGATTGTGCGAATCCCAAATGCTCGCGCCGGTCACGCCGCTACCGCGCATGGAGTCGCCCACTAGATGAAAGTGAATGGCATACTTCCCGAGCACTCCTTCTTTGCCAAGATGGCGAAACTCTGCATAGCTGATACCGCCCGAGGAGCCATGATGATACATGGTGTGCCCGCGTACGCTGGCCGGTTCCGCCGATTCAATGACAACATTGCGCGAAAGGTTGGCGACCTCGCAGCGCAGCAGTTCTTCACAGCGGTGCGGATTGTCGAGGGGACGATCGAGCTCAAGTACGGTTCCCGCCAATTGTTCGCCAATGAGTGCCGCGATCGTTCGCTCCTCAGTCCCCACCGGCTTTTGCCGAGCAGGGGGTCTTTTCTGAAAAGTGTGCCCCGCCTCCGGGCCTTGAGCCTCGCCGCTTGTGATGATGATTCGGTCACCGATGCGCCAGTCTTGCATCGGCTCTTCCAGCGTGACCTGCATATCATCCACCTTGGCCGGTGTGGCAAGCTTGACCCATGTGCGCTTCAGCGGAGCACCGTGCACATCCCACCGCCCGCCGCAAGTGACGATGGCAGGCAGCGTCTCGGTGCTCGTCCCTGTGAAATGCCGCAAGCGGATCGTTGCTACGATTCCCGCAGGAATCGGCGCCGAGAGCGTGCCGATTTCAAGCACCGGCACAGACGCACCCGCGGCTAACGCCGGAAGTTCTTCGTGGCACTCAAAACCATCTTCCGTCGAAGTCTCACCTGGCTCGATTTTGATCAGCCCGACATCCAGCAGCGTTGACTTCTCGCGCGAAAAGGTCAGTGTTCCCGCGACATGCACCATCCGAATGGCCGCACTGGAATCGACGTCATAAGTAACAGTGTGCCCCGTCCGCACCTGCACGAAATCACCCGCCTGTGGCGTTCGGCCTTGCTCCCACGTCTGAGCGTCCGACCAGAGGCCACTTTGTGCCGTACGGGAGTTAAAGGTTACAAACTCGGTTGCGGTTGCCGTCGTAGCCAGTATCAGCGCGCAAAAAATGGATAGAAGTAAGTTCATGGCGATTGTCCGAAATTGGTTATAACTTAGTTGGCATCAGGTGCTTTGTCAGTTTTCTTGGCTGGCACCCCAATTTGCACCACGGTGATATTGTCGTCCCCTTCCCCGTGAACGGTGATGACCGTCCCTTCCTTGACGTTCGCTAATTCTTTGTTGGCGAAGCCCAGCACTTTGTTAGCAGCGGCGGTCTGTGCGGCAACAAGCTTCTCGGGCACAACTCCCGAGCTGGCCACGATTGCCAGTAATACGGCGGATTTTAAAAAGACGCTCTCGAACATTGGATTCAGGAGACCCATTGCAACAACCTTGTTATAAAGTGCAGAGCCGCACGAACGAGTTATTTCTTCTTCGGCGTGCCGATTTCGATCCGAGTAATGTTGTCGTCCCCCTCGCCGTGGACGTTAAGAACCGTTCCTTCCTTAACCTCCAATAATACCTTGTTCGCCGTTCCAATCAGCTTGAATTCGCCGCCATCGACGCTTTCGTAAACAGGGACGTCATCGCGAAATTTGTTATAGAGTAGATTATTCCCATACCGCTTTGTGAAACTCTCTGGAAGGTCCTTTCCTAGCGTCAACAACCGCTCATTCTTGAACGATATGAACGTGCCGATCACTTGATCATGTCGCGCACCGATCCGGATGAACGCGCGACCGTTGCCAACCATCATATAGGTGCCTGCTTTCACGCTCGCGAGCGCAGCGAAGGTCCCTTCCACCGGCTTGTAATCGTTGGATTCAGAGTTGTACTTCAAAGTCTGAATGGTCTCTGCGATCTTGCTCCAAGCCAGCAGGCTGCCAGAATTGCTCTCAATGATCAAAGTGCCATCTTCGAACGACACAAACCTGCCAAACCCAGACTTTTCCTTTTGGTCGACCGGCGTTTGGGCCTCTTTATTGACCTTCGCTTGCCCCTGCGCGGCGGCAGACGTCCAAGGTCCGTAACCAAGCAAAGCGACAACTCCCACCACGATGCTGCGGGAGACAATCGACCGTTGGAAAACTGGCTTTATAGCGCTCATAATACACGACTCCTTTTATTTGTGGGCGAAACGAGATTACTGATTGTCCTGCGGCGATTTACTGCGTTTTCGGTGTACAAGTCTGAATCCGACTGATTGTCTCTTGGGGGCGATCAAAGTGTCTACTTCTTGGGCATGCCGATTTGAACGAGCGTGATATTGTCGTCGCCCTCGGCGTGAACGATAACGATCGACCCTTCCTTGACATTGCTGAGCACCTTATTGGCCATTCCGATCAGTTTGTACTGGCCGCCGTCAACGCTTTCATAAGCGGGCACATCCTCTCGGAACTTGTTGAAGTGAACGTTGTTTCCATATTTCTTAGTGAAACTCGCGCCGAGATCCTTTCCAATGATCAGCAGCCGGTCGTTTTTATAGGACACAAAGGTGCCCGTGGTGCTACCCTTTTTCGATCCAATGCGAACGGTGACATCGTCATTGTTGGTATTGACGACAACCAACGTACCCACCGTGAGAGCCTTCAAGGCGGCGGCAGTATCTGCCGGCAGATACTTCGCTTGATCGTCATTCCAATCCAGGGTTTTGGCGTTCTCCGGGATCTGCTTACCAAGCATTGCACCAGCAGTGGTCGAAATCGTCAGGACTTCACTCCCTTCCCAAGCGGCGGCTTCGGCAAGCCGAACCGCCGGCAGCAGCGGCACTTGAAGCGGGGTCGACCACAGCAGCACAACCATAAACTTCACCGTTACCAGCCGCCACAGCCAGGCTTGAAACTGCGCCGGGAGCGACGGCGCTTGACAACCGACGAACCAAACGGCTAGGGCCGCTAGTCCACCTTGCCAACTGGCCCGCCACAATGCGGTCGCCCAACCATCGAGCAGCGTTCCCGCGTCAATCATTAGCGCCCCCCTGGCGAACCCGTTCGAGGTCTCGCACCAATTGCTTTAGCTGCTGCAAATCTTCGTCAGAGACTGCCTTATCCTCGGCGAGGTAGGCCACAAAGGGCGAAACGGACCCACCAAGCGTGGTTTTCACAAACGTCTTGACCAAACCCCGGAGTAAGTCGCTGGACGCGACCTTGGGCGAATACTGAAAAACACCCCCAACCCGCTTCCGCGTGAGGTACCCTTTCGTGCGCAGCCGCTCCATGATGGTTAGAATCGTGGTGCGAGCCTGACCCGAGGATTTCGCGAAGAAATCGGCTACTTCTCCTACAGTCTGCGAGGAGTTTTCTCCCAAGTAGCGAAGGACTTCGATTTCGGTCGAGCCGAGTTGGGTCTTAGGGGCAGGCATTATGCAACTTTACTATCGGAAAGGAAGACGGTGCCTATCGATGTAGTCAGTAGCTTAGTGATGCCTATGCGCGTAGTCAATGGTCTAAAGAATGGAGCGAACAAAGACGCAAGATCATTTCGAGTTCGCGCGGTATGCTGCCGTTCAGATTACGCGGGTTGGGTGGGTCTTCTTTGAGGACCTGATGCAGCAGCACTTGATTCGTGCCTCGAAACCAGTGCATCAGCGCGGTGAGCGTCGCCGAGAGCCTGTTCCGAAGACATGTTCTCGATCACTATCAACTTTCCTAAGACTTCATCACACGACCTCGATTAGCCTGCGATTTCGATTGCTAAATTGTGTGAAGAGGATTTTGTACCAACGCCACTAGTGCTTTGTCCAGATTAGATTTTGGGGT
>JANNNN010001281.1:0-4973 GCA_031398555.1 Planctomycetia bacterium
TTGTCTGTTCGTGATTTCATAATCAGATCAATATTTTTCCTCCTACCGACTCTCGCCCTAATATTTATGGTAGCACGACTATCAGGTGCCCGGCGGTTATGGCTCCGTAGTGCGCCGAGAACTTCACACCTGTGTAGTCGGTCAATCCAAACACAAGAAAACCATAGTTGATGAGTATGGACATGAGCGCCATGCAGGTCCATTCTTGACCGCCACCCCATGCGCCGCCCGAACTGAAGACACAACCAATCTTGCCATCGCGCTTGCCCCAATTTTCAATCGGCTGCTGATCCCACCACTGTTTCATCTGCAAACTGACGCTTCCATAGTTGGTCTGGGACATATACAACTAACGTCCCAGATCTGTTGACGGTTGTAACGTTAATATCGATTCCCGACGTGCAACATTACTGAGTCAAGGCGGTCTGGGTTGAAGTTAATTGAACCCTTCTTCACGCAACTTACGCCTCAGTCGCGACCATCTCATTCGGATAAATGCGGGATCGGCATGAAGCTGTTGGGCGGCTTCTGAAGAACTGTTGCCGGCCAGTTTCAAACGGACCAGTTGCTGATCCACTTCGTTCAATCGCGACAAGAAACTCTGTAACATTTCATCAGCTGAAGCCACTCGCGATACCGTGGGATCACCGCTTGCAACTTGATTCAATAGGGAAATTTCGGATTCCCGTTGCAAAGCAATTCGTTTGAGTTCCAGCTTCTTCATCGTTCGCCATTTCCGGGCGACTTTGCGCTGCACCATGACGGCCGCCAGTGCCAGTAGCTGCCGCGAACTTGAAAACTCAAATTTGTCATTGCGAAGCCCCATCAAAAGGCTTCGATGCACCGACTGCACTATGTCCATAGAATCAAGCGTCACTCGCATACTGTGTCCAAGTCGACTCCGAACGCATCGTAATACAGCGCGTTCGTATCGATGAACTAGCTGAGCCGCCGCTTGCTCATCGCCAGCTCGCACTCTGGCTAGCAATTCCGCAAAATCGTCGTCTGGTTCGGACATGGTATCCGGTTCCATCGATTGCATTTCGTAAATTGTGAGTTTAAGGTGAAGTGTTTAGTCTACTCCCTAAAGGCAGATTTTCGCAATGCGCGACCCGAGTGCGGACACATTTCAATCCGAGTCTTGCCGAACGCCATTATCGGTTACCCCTTCGCTGGATTCCATATGCGCAGAACTCGAATATCGGCTAAGAGCGGGTGAAGCGATTCGCTGCGAGCTCTATTTGCGCCAACATGCGTGGCTGGCGAACGATCTTGAGTCTGCAATGGACTTGATCTTTACAGAGTATGAGGTTCGTTGTGACTTGTGCGAAGATCCGGAACCGAGCGAGTATTTTGATCGGTTTCCAAAGTGGCAAAAGGAGCTCGACCATCAGTTTGAAATCGTAAGGCTTTTCGACGAGCAAGACCGCTCCGAGCCGCCGACCATGTCAAACTCGAGTTCGATGGATTGTTCGAAATCGAGATTCCAGATCACCACCTTACTTGCACGCGGCGGGATCGGCCAAGTCATGCGTGCATTGGATACAGAACTGAATCGAGAAGTTGCAGTCAAAGAAATTCAACCTCGACTTGTCGCCAACGAGGATGTCCGAGAACGATTTTTACGTGAAGCGGAAATTACGGGACGCTTGGAACATCCAGGCGTGGTTCCCGTTTACGGGTTGGGCAACGACGCTAAGGGTCGACCCTTCTATGCGATGCGACTGGTTCGCGGACAGAGCTTTTCTCAAGCGCTCGAAGCGTACCATGCAACCGCGAATTCGCGAAACGGTTTCCGTTCGCTCGAGTTCCAGAAACTACTGCGACGTTTTCTAAGTGTTTGCGATACGGTTGCGTATGCCCATAGTCGAGGGGTCATTCATCGCGACATCAAGCCACAGAATATCTTGCTGGGCCCCTTCGGAGAAACTCTGTTGGTGGATTGGGGACTTGCTAAGGTCTCGCCCACGGAGGATCAAGAAACAGCATCAAAGAACTCGAAGTTGGAGCCGTCGCATGCCCAAATCTTCGAGGCGTCCGAGTGGTCGCAGAGCAGTTCCATGGCCGATTGGTCCGTCGAACTTACGCAGTCCATCGGGTCGTTCATCGGAACTCCAGCTTTTATGAGTCCCGAACAAGCCGGCGGCGACGCCTCTTCGATTGGTCCAACGAGCGATGTTTATAGTTTGGGCGCAACTTTGCATAGCCTGCTTACAGGTCGAACCCGTTTTGGTGATTCCGATGTGCTGGATACAATTCAAAGAATCATGTCTGGCGGGTTTGAGCGTCCCCGCGAATCGAATCGATCGATTCCAGTTCCCCTCGAAGCCATATGCCTCAAGGCCATGGCGCTGTCGCCCGCGGATCGCTACCCTTCGGCAGTCGCACTATCACGAGACATTGAACACTATTTGGCGGACGAGCCAGTTGGCGTGGCCCCTGAATCTATCGCAGGGCTGCTGACACGCTGGGGACGTCGCAATCGAAAGCTGGCCATTGGGGGCTTGGTAGGGCTGCTATTGATCACCTGCGTCTCATTGGTCGCGGCGCTTCGCATCAATGGTGAAAGACTGCGTGCTGATCGCGAAAGTATTGAAGCTCGAAAGGTGACCGCAAGGCTCGCATTCGATAGAGGTTATCAAATGATTGAGCAGCATCAATTCGGAGAAGGGCTGTTATGGCTCGAACGCTCTTTGCGTCACACTCCTAGAACGGACGCAGCGATGCGACGGGTGATACTGAGCAACCTCTCGGCTGCGAAGAATCATCTGCTCAATCGGCAGGCTTCGTTTTCTCATGAGCGCTCAATCGCTTTGACTGTTTTCAGTTCGGATGGAAAGTACTTATTGACTTCGGAGAACGCCGGTCTTACACGAATTTGGGACGTAGAAAAGCGCTCGATCATACGTGTACTGGACTTGAATCCTTCCCGCACACTTAGTGCCCGCTTTAATAGTCAAGGCGATCTGGTGTTAGCAACTGCGCTAGGCCGAAAATTAACTTTGCATCAATACGCAGCTTCTTCACAAAGCGAGGAAGCCAGCACTCCACCGTGGAGCATTGAGCGATCCAGCCTTACTATCGAGCATCCCCATGGAATCGCTCTTTCAGTATTGAGTCACGATTCACAGTACGTTGCTTGCTCTGGCCAGGAATCCTCTCTAGTGCGCGTTTACCATGTATCAGATGGCCAGTTTCTAGGCGAGCTCGAGAGCCAAGCCCCCGTTCAGCAAATATTATTTCAGCCAAGTTCTGATAGGCTTGCCATCGGGGCAACCAATGCGAGCGTGAATATCTGGGCGCTCGAAACGGCAACCTCCAAATATCAAGTTTATGCTTCTTTTGAAAAAATCGGCCGAATTGCGTTTACTCCGAATGGAAAGTCGATGGTGGCCGGCAATCAACTAGGGTCTGTTACCGTATGGGACGTCGCTTCGAAACGAATACTTGTTGATTTCGGACGGCACACTGGTCTAGTTACCGCCGTTGCCTGCTCGGCCGACGGAAAGACAATTGCGGGAGTCTGGGACAATGGAATTGCTCGCGCATGGAATCTACAAGATCGACGACCAGTCTGCGAATGGTTGCGGTTGGATCGTCACACGAGCATCCTTAGTTTTCGGCCCCGTTCAAATCAAATGTTGGTACTGGCGAAACGGCATTCTGCTGTACTATGGGATCTGCCAGATCCGAACGCCGCCTCATCGGTCATTGGGCAATCCTCTGGCGATGCACTCGATGTCAGTTCTGTTGCCAATCTTGCGGTTGTCGCAAGTCGAAGCGGGAATGCCAAAATTCTCGATCCAAGCAGCGGAGAGAAGGTGGGAAACGCGATGGCTCACCGAGCACCCATTAAACGAATTGGATTCCGACCCGATGGTGCGGTGATCGTGACCGCCGGTCTTGACGGAGTAGCACGAATGTGGAACGTGCCGGACGGTAGCTCACGCGGCCATCCGATGGACCATCGAACAAGTTCCAATTCACGAGCTACCATCGACTCCATCGCGTTCAGTCCTGACAGTCGTTGGTTGGCAACCGGAGATAGCTCGGGCTACGTTCGGATCTGGGATGCAGAAACTAGTGAGTTGGTCAAAACGTTCGCGAAGGTAAATGCATCCGCATTGTCGCTTTGTTTTGGCCCTGGTAGTGATCGCGTTCTAGTTGGATATTCAGCGCCCGATAGTGGTGTCAGAATGTGGAATGCAAACACAAGCGAACTATTGTGGACGACAAAGCATCGAGCACACGTTCGTTCTGTCGCACTGAGTTTTAATGGCGAGTTTGCGATCAGCGGCGGCAACGATGAAACAGCCCGGCTATGGAATGCGAAAAATGGTGAGGCTCTAGGGAACGCTTTGCCGCATCGCGGCGAAGTGTTTGTCGTTCGCTTTAGCCCTGACAGTCAACTGGCAGTAACAGGAGGCTACGATGCAACCGTTCGACTTTGGCACACTTCCTCGGGTATGCCATTCGGTGAACCGATGCATCACGATGCAATTGTACTCGACGCGGCTTTTAGCTTTGATGGAAAACGATTGATCACGGGCAGCGTCGACAAAACGGCTAGATTGTGGGACGTAGCAACTTGCCTGCCGCTTTCTTTACCCTTAAGACATAATGACAGTATTACTACGGTAAAGTTTAGTCCAACGGAGAACATTGCGATTGCGGGAAGATTCTGGCGATTGCCCTCCCTCATTCCTGACCAACCCGAGTTGATCGAGCGCTGGGTTCGGCTAGCGACCCAACGCTATTTTGATTCGGGTAACAATGTTCAGTGGATCGAACCCTCCAGCGTCGACAAGGAAGCTGGAGAGTTCGAACGGATCACTCATACCACGTGGTCAGACTGGTCCAAGTGATCCCTTCATTGTCGAACCGTGTCAGTTGATCACCTCAATTGCTTGTAGGTCAGCGATCACATCGTCGGGAAGTGGTGCCAATTTATCCAATAGAAACCAATCGGTCGC
>JANNNN010000003.1:0-8854 GCA_031398555.1 Planctomycetia bacterium
AATGAAGTCAGTCCGACTCGTGCTGGATATCGAACGCATCAAAGTAACCCTCGGGCTTCACAGGCTGCTGCCGTTCGGCAACTGGCATTGCAGCGAGGTGCATCTCTGCGCTCGAATCCACTGACGAGAATCAGTGTTCAGTGTTTTGCGGAAGCTCGCGCATTGGCCGTGCTCACCAAATATGGAAAATTGAATCGACAGCAAGCAGAAATCAACAACGAACTTGATAATTATATCGCCGATGCAATCCAAACGAAGGATGTCGAAAAACTCTGGGACTGCGTTTTGGTTATCGAGCCTGGTAGCGCGCGAGCGGTTTCTTTCACATCGGTAGGTTCCGTCGAGCCCCGGGCTGGAGAAGTTCAAGCGCTGGGGAGGTACCGCGAAGTCTTGGAGGCGTTGGTAGCCTTGAATGAACATGCAGCAGCGGAGTTAGCGATCAACGAAATTGTGTTGCGAAGGCAGCTCCAACATCAAATTGCCGATGGGTTTGGGCGCGCAGTGCCAGCCATGGATGCAAACGAACTCGCCAAGCTCGAGGCTTTAGTTCAGATTGTCGGCGCCGATTCGGCCAAATTTGCCGGTCAGATAACTTTATCAGTTGAGTTGATTAGGGCGCAGCAGTTCACAGAAAGTGAAAAAGTTCTCAAGAGTACACTGTCGAGTGTTTCGGATATTCTCGAGCTTGCCAATAGCGCACGACAGTTCCTTTCTAATGATAGGGCAACCCAGCAGGTGGTATCGAGGATTTTACTGCGAGCTTTTGACTTGGAGCTTCAGACGAACAGCGAGAACAATGATCTGTCATTTGCAATATCCGCACTTAGAAGTACCGCGCGGGCTGTCGACTCGAAATGGAAAGAAATCCTGCCCGAGATGATACAGCGTCAAGCAAAGCAGATAGACCAAGTATCAAAAGAGTTACTTTTCTCAGATTCGCGATCCAATGAATCGCGAATGGGATATCGCAATTTCCGCAAACCTGTGATCGCATTACCTGACCGATCATCCCTGATATCCGTAAGTTTGCGAGCTGCCTTGATGGATTCAACGGCTGAAGAACTGAGAGGTCTTTTCGCAAGCCTAACTACGGTAGAATCGACCACACAAAACGAGAAAGCTTTAAGTTACTTTATTGCAAGTGTCGCTCAAGCGCTTCTCAACGAGCCCGACAAGGCGATCGCACTTCTGCCAAAAGCAAAAGAACAATATTTTGCATCTGAGATCATTGGCCTTTACGAGGTTTGGTTACTTGTTCTGAACGAAAGGTACGAACTTGCTATCGATGTGCTCAAAAAGATTGAACCACCGAATGAATCGATTCAACGGGAATGCGAGTTATGGAAAATGATGCTCGGCAGAAAGCTCGGCAACGCATACGAGGCGCAAAAAGCAGCTCGGATACTGGCCAAGTTGCCGCTGTCAGTGCAAGAGAATGCCGACGTCGCAGCCGTACTAAGGAGCTATAGCCAGGATTATTGAGGTAGCGGAAGCCCTCAAGGCTTTCGGGTTTTTCCGGCTTTCGGGAAGTTGTCAATTCTGAAATCAACAAAATGCTTGACGCATTCCGCTATCCCAAAGTTAAAGTGTGTTAAAGCACTAGGCGATGCTCGAGGATTACTGCACTTGCGAAAGTTATCCCACCGTTTCGCGGCGGAAGTTTTCTTGACAGGTTGCAAACACAGATTCGAATGTCGCAGCTTGAATTTTAAACTCCGGTTCGTTAGACGTGTACTTCTTGCAGTGCTCACTAACGACTGAGTAAAGAAATCGAAACAGCTGCCGGGGAACGCGCAAGTCTCGCATGGCTTTGATCAACCGTTCCTGTCCGATCGAACCATCGAACAGATCGGTCGGTACCGGCTTGCGTCCGGGTGCCGCACAAGCCGAGAGACGTGCCGAAACCAAATCGTACATGGACTCCCCCGTCCAATCGAAATTAGGCATCACGTTCTGTTTGTCCAACCGCGCACGGTCATGGAATTCACGGGTTTCGCGATCCACAAAATACTGCAAGTCTTGCGGCAACATTAACTTGAAGCCCATCCGCGGATGCTTGAGCAATTTGTTGTCGAGCATCGGCCAGATGAGCAATCGCATCAACTCAGGCTTGCCGTTAACCAGCTCTGGTTCATCGACGCGATCGACTAGAACAATGATTCCGGGGAAACCCAAGGACTGCAAAATATGTTGTAGCTTTGCCAGCAACGAGTATCGCGATTCAGAGACGCGATCGACGGGCATTGGCTCCGACGACCATGCAGACCAAGGCAACTGAAGGAAGACGCCTGTCTGCTCACCGATACTCTGTCTGCGGACACGGCAATTGCGAACAACCTTCGAGGCGCGCGCATAACACATAGCTAACCGCCACAGGTAGCGGCCGCTAAAAATCAGAATTGCGGCAAGCGCAAATAAAATTGCATAAGTCAGTGTTAAGTACTCGTTCCACCACAATCCAACTGCGCTAACTGCGCCTACGACCGAGCCTACCCAGGCGACGACCCAATCCGTCTGACTCCACCAAGCCCGGACATGCAGGGCTCGTCGCAAATCGTTCCAGCGAGCACGCGTGTTACCAATTTTCGACTGGTCATAACAGGCCGCGAGCAACAGCAAATCTCGGCGCTGATCTTTATCTAGCTTGTCCACTTCCGCTCGCGACACCGCATGTTCAACTGCATTTGAGGACCCGGTTGTCTGCAATACTTGGTCGATCAGCTCCGTTACGCCTTGAACTAGCAGCGCGTCCATGTGATCGTGAATGCCGACTTGTTGCAACACCCGTTCAGGTTTCGCAGCAACTCTGCGCCCCAGTCGCGTTTGCAATTGCCCTATCCAGCCATTAAAATCATCATAATGAATAACAAAAACTCGCTGCCCTGGGTGATCGGTATTGTACTGCCGCAAATTGCGATCGAGCTGCAATCGCATGGCAGTCTTGCCCGACCCCTTTGCTCCGAAGACAATTGAAGTTGACGGTGCCGATGGGCTCCCAATGACTTTGTCCCAAGCGGGATGGAAAGTCCCATCAATACAGTGCTCTCGAAAAACCACATCCGTTTGCGCGTCTTCTTCTGCAAAGGGATTGGTGCGCAAGCCGTGGTGTTCGAGAAATTCCTTCAAATTCATGCGGTAGCTCGTCGAATTCTCTAGCGGTTAATTCAAAAATAACACAATTTAAATAAAATCGCAACTCAAGCTAAATTGCGGAAGTATGGACAGTAGGCAACGGGATGCAAATCTTGTGCCGGATTGTGCAGTCAATGGACTGAAAAACCCTCAAGAGCTTTGCGTCTAACAAGTTGCGAAAATGCGTAGGGTTGGCATTTAGAAGATCGCAGCACCGCACATTGTAATAAGTATAGCTTATGAGCGCGAGCCTAAGGTGACGCTCAATTAGGCAGGCTGAAGCTACCAGCGTCAGCCAATTTTTTTTGCTAACGATTACTCAGCTAAAAAGCTCGTGGATGACTTTGCCATTGGCAATTCGATGCGGTCGATTCTCGCGATCGAGCAAAACACCATTTGTAGGAATACCCATCGCGTGCAAAATGGTTGTCGCGAAGTCCTGCGGTGATATCGGATCGGTGCTTGGATAAGCTGCATGGCGATCACTGCTGCCGTATACGAAACCTTTTCGGATGCCACCACCAGCCAGCAGGCCGTTGTAACAAAACGGCCAATGTTCACGACCCGCATTGTTCTTGGTTATCTGTGGCCGTCGACCGAATTCGCCGACCCAGGCAATGATAGTTTCGTCGAGCATTCCGCGCTCTTCTAGATCTTCAATGAGTGCGGAGAGAGCCATGTCGGCGGGTGGTATTAGATCGTTCTTCAATCGTTTGAAGTTGTTGCCATGTGTGTCCCAAAAATTTTGGCCATCGTTGTGCCAATTAACTGAAACCAACGGTACTCCATGTTCGACCAATCGCCGGGCCATTAGGACGCACTGGCCGTGGATATTGCGACCATAGCGATCTCGGGTTGCAGCCTTCTCTTGGCTGAGGTCGAAGGCGCTGCGAACATTGGCTGAGGCGAGCATTCGGAGTGCTCGCGCTTGATGGCCCCGAAATGCCCCCGAGGCGGTGGCACGGTCGAGCGACGTTTGCGCGTCAAGCAGCTTCAATAGCTCCGCTCGCGACTCCAATCGATCCAGTCCAATGTCGGCGGGAAGCGCGAGCCCCTGTGGCTTCCAGGTCGGTTGATTCGGATCACCGGACAGCAGCATTCCATCGTAAGTGGGTCCGAGCCAGCCACCATGTTGTCCAGGAGCTACTCCGCCAGGCGCGGCCGGATGCAAAGCTTTCCACGGCATCGCCACAAAAGATGGAATCCCGGACGAACTCGGTCGTAACTTTGAAATCAGCGACCCAAGGTGAGGGGAATCTTTTGGACTCGGTGGATCCGCATCGCTCTTGAGCACGGGAGCGAGTTGCCCGGTTAACGCTGCATGACCGCTCGAAAGATGAGCCGGGTCGTCATGCGAAAGCGAACGAATTATCGACACTCGATCTGTCAATTGCCCCAAGCGTGTGAAGTGCTCGGAAATCTGAATTCCTGGAACTTTTGTAGATATAGGCCGAAAATCGCCACGGATTTCGTCGGGCGCATCGGGCTTAGGGTCAAAAGTCTCAAGTTGACTTGGGCCACCCCACATGAAAAGGAAAATGCAAGCTTTTGCCCGCGGCGTGGCTGCCAGTGCCTATCATCAACATAAGCTATAATCGCACTCAGGATTATGACCGGGTCGATGCTTCTCGTTGCAGCCTAATTTGGAGCTGATTTTTATGCTTTTGCGTCCACCATTTCATTGGATCTTCAGTGGCTTGTTGTTTCTTCACAGTTTGTGCTTGGTTCATGAAGCCGTCGCGGCTGACGAGTATGAGCTGAAGATAATTGACAACTCAAAAACGTTCAGTCAAGCGATTGCGATTAACGCGAAACTCGAAATCCTAGGTGCTCGAGAGGTTATGGACGGGACTGGCATCGCTATGAAAAGCTATTTCCGCAGTGGTGATGGCGAAGTGCAGATCAGCGCACCGAAAGGCTTTTCAAATCTTGAACCCCAGGCGCTGAGCGATACCAGTCTGGTGGTAGGATACGTTAGTCGTCCACCAGGTAGTGAGAATGGCAGCCTTCGTGGATTTGTTTGGGACCGCAAGACGACTGAGCTTTCCTTGCTGGAACCTTTGCCGACCGACATTGGCAGTCACGCGCAGGATATTAGCGCGGATGGAAAACGAATCACCGGCTACTCCACTGGCCACACCCCGCCACGGATCCGTCCGTGCGTTTGGCAATGGCAAACGGACCCGCAAAAGTATGTGCCGCAGGAATTATCTACTATCCTGCAGAACAACCCATACTTACAAAGCAGTCAAGTTATTATCAGTCCCAATGGCAAGCAAATTGCCGCCTGTATCACTGAAGAACAATTGTCCCCGTTTATGTTCGATTCTTCTTTGTTCGTTTGGGAGTTCTCGGAGAAAGGTGACTGGGAACGCAGGAAATTAAGTGACGAACAGCCGAAATTGAAAGACATGAATGATCAAGGCACGATAGTCGGTGCAACAGCCGGTGCGGTCGCTGGTCGAGCCTGCGTGATTGATCCCACTGGCCAGATTGAACTGATTGAATTGCTGCCTGACGATGAAACGAATATTGCCTACGGAATCAACAACGCCGGCACAGTAGTTGGCATGAGCGATGATCCGCACGGTGGCGAAGGAGGCCCGCAGGCGTTCATCTGGCGTAAAGGAGTCGTCGAACCGCTTAAGTTGCTGAAGTCAACCGTGGACAGTTCGGCCCTAGCAATAAATCAGGACGGCGCTATTGCCGGCTTTATGTTGAAGGATGCACGCGAAGATGCGTCCATCGTCACGTTCATTCGCATCGCTAAGTAGCACCGTTAGGTTGGCTTGCCCCAGGCACCTTTGAATACAAATTCAGAAATCGATTTACGCTGGCGGGGTGCACTGTCGCGGACCATTAACGGCTCTTGACCCGCGGCTGGCACTTTGGCTGCGTAACCAATTGCAATGGCAGTTTGCGGTGCGAAGCCGTCAGGAATTTGATATTCAGCTCGAATCTTGCCAATGTGAATCCCAGCCATTTGATGAACGGCCAATCCACATGAGGTGGCTTGTAATGCGAAGTGAGCTGCGGCTTGCCCCAGATCATGCTGATGTACGCGATTGGGGGTACCGTTGCGTGAAAATGTTTCTTGGCTAACTGTAAGCAACAGTGCACCGGCGAACTTCGCCCAGCCTTGGTTCGCATCCAGCAGACACGCGAGCATCCGATTGAACTCTGCTGAATCGTCGCGGTAGGCGACAAGGAAGTACCAGGGTTGTTCGTTGTAACTGGAGGAGGCCCAACTGGCTGCAATTAGGCATTGTTCAAGCAGCGCTGCAGGCACTTTTTGGCCATCGAAAGCGTAGGGACTCCAGCGATCTCGGATAACAGAAAGGATTTCTGAAAAGGTTTGGGCGACTTTGACTTCGGGTACATAAATTTCGTTGGCTGCCATGATTGCCTTCCGCATGAAATAAGAATAAGAACCTATGCCACTGTAAACGTAACTGTCGTCGTCGAACACGGGAGAGCGAGTCGCCTCGGTCCCCCCGTCCCATGTTTTCGTTTTGCGAAATCACTCAGGCGATTCTTGGGCCGCGCTTTTTGTTGCAGCTTTCTTTGTGGCTGATTTCTTAGTTGCTGATTTCTTCGTCGCTGATTTCTTCGTCGCAGCTTTTTTGGTCGCAGTTTTTTTGGTCGCAGTTTTTTTCGTTGCTGGCGCTTTCTTGGCGGCGGTTTTACGTGGAGCTTTCTTCTTCTTGCTTCCACCCATCGCGGCCCGAACGGCTAGTAGGTCGAGTGCGGCTTCAAACGTCAACTCCTCAGGCTTGGACTCGCGCGGAAGACTGGCGTTGGTTTCACCGTCGGTTACATAAGGACCATAACTGCCTTGCAACAACTGAACAGGATTCTTCGTCACCGGCGAGACGTCAAAAACCTTCAGCGGTTCTTTCTTCGCGCCACGACCTCGGCCGCCGGTCTTGGGTTGTGCCAAGAGTGCGATGGCTTCGTCAAAGGATACATCCATCGGCGACAAACCGGCCGGCAGAGATCGCGTTTCACTGCCGCACTTAATGTACGGACCAAAGCGTCCATTACTGGCGACAATCGGTTCTTTAAGTTCAGCATGTTCACCGAGCGTACGCGGCAGTGAGAGGAGTTTGAGAGCAACGTCGAGCGTTACGTCGGCTAGGTCCATGCCTTTCATCAACGAAGCGTTCTTAGGTTTTTCTTCGTCGTCTTTGTGACCCAGTTGCACATAGGAACCAAAACGGCCAGTCTTTAAATAAATTGGTTTGCCAGTATCCGGACAGTGCCCAAGCGGTTCATCGCCCACGGCCGCTCCTTCGAGCAACTCCATGGCTTTTCCCAAGTTGATTTCGTCCGGTGGCATCATGTCCGGAATACTAGCCCGACGTTCTCCTTGCTCGATGAACGGTCCAAATCTACCGACTCGCACAAACGCCTCTTCGCGGAAATCGCCTTCTTCAGGTGAACCCAATGAAAAACGACCGGCCAGTCGCGGATCGATTTCAGCTACTTTGGCTTCCAACAGTGGCTTGAGGCCAATCCGCTTTCCGGGCAAGGCTTCATCGACTTTCGATTCGATATCGCCGTAATAAAACTCGTGGAGGTAGGCTTTGAAATCCTGCTCATTGCGACTGATTTGGTCGAGGAAATCTTCCATCTGAGCTGTGAAATCATAATCTACGAGCCCGCCGAGGTGATCGACGAGCAATCGAATGACTGAAAAAGCAGTCCAACTTGGGACGAGCGCTTGACCTTTTTTGAAAACGTAATCGCGGCTCTGAATCGTATCGATGATCGATGCAAACGTACTTGGACGACCGATGCCGCGCTCTTCCAATGTGCGCGTCAACGACGCTTCGGTGTAACGCGCGGGAGGTTGAGTCGTATGCGACTTGGCTTCGAGCGCTTTGCAGTCGAGCAGTTGGTCAACCTTCATCTCTGGCAGCAGGACTTCTTGCTCCGCCAGTTCGGCTTCCCAATCATCGCTTCCTTCAACGTAAGCTCTAAGAAAACCTTCAAACTCGATCGAAGTCCCCGAGGCCTGGAAGATAACTCCTTCGGCTTCGACGGTAACCGTGGCACGTTTCTTCCGAGCATCGGCCATCTGGCAAGCCACAGTGCGCTTCCAAATTAGATCGAACAAGCGGAATTGCTCATCGGTAAGCGTACCTTTGAGTTTTTCGGGCAATTCGAACGTATTTCCAGCCGGGCGAATCGCTTCGTGAGCCTCCTGTGCGTTCTTGACTTTCGTCGCATAAGTTCGCTCAGTTGGGTGCAGGAACTCTTTGCCATACTCCAATTCGACCAGATTTCTCGCGGCCGTGATGGCTTCGTTCGACAACGTTGTCGAGTCGGTACGCATGTAAGTAATGTGACCGTTTTCATACAGATTCTGAGCAATCTGCATGGTGCGTTTAGCTGTGAAGCCGAGCTTTCTGTTCGCCTCTTGTTGCAATGTACTGGTTGTAAAAGGCGGTTTGGGCTTTTCGGAAAACGGTTTGACTTCCAGCGATCTGACTTTGAATTTCGCTGTTCGCAATCGATCTGCTAATTCTTTGGCAGCGTTCTCGTCCATCAAAAGCAGCGCAGAATCTTTAATTTTGCCCGTCGCTGCGTCAAAGTCCTTGCCCGAGGGAAGGCGTTTGCCGTTGTAGCTGACCATGCCAGCATTGAAAGCCTGCTTCGAGTCCGTTGCCAGAGTCGCAAGCAAATCCGCGTAGCTCGCCGAGTGAAACGCCATGCGTTC
>JANNNN010000028.1:0-4806 GCA_031398555.1 Planctomycetia bacterium
CGCGCGGTTGCAACTTGGCATCTCTAAGAGCCGCACGAATCACCGTTTCTTGCGAAGGTCCATTGGGGGCTGTTAAACCAGCGCTACGACCGTCATGATTGCAAGCACTGCCAGCGATAATTGCATCCACTGGATCGCCAGCTTTCAATGCATCGCGGAGGAGCTTGAGCACGACCACACCGCATCCCTCACCGCGACCATAACCGTTAGCTTGCGCTGAAAACGGTTTACAACGTCCATCGGGCGACAGCATTCTGGCATTGGAAAAGTGGATAAAAGTCTCGGGTGTCAGCATGAGATTGACACCGCCGGCAACCGCCATTCGGCATTCCTCGCGCCGAAGACTAGTGACTGCCTGATGTATTGCGACCAAAGACGAAGAAC
The DNA here is from genome assembly GCA_031398555.1 of Planctomycetia bacterium. GTDB lineage: Bacteria > Planctomycetota > Planctomycetia > Pirellulales > Pirellulaceae > Aureliella. Next base: position 385 of record JANNNN010000028.1, read on the forward strand.
ACGCAGTGTCGACCGTCATTGCCGGTCCCTTGAATCCGAACGCGTACGCGATCCGCCCAGCTGCGACGCTGGCAGCATTTCCGGTTCCAAAGTAAGCGTCGATCAGTGTTTCATCACGGCTATCGCGAATAAGATTTTGATACTCGAGATTTGACAATCCCAAGTACACGCCAACTTCAGCCCCATACAGCGAATCGGATGCAATCGCCGCTCGCTCAAGCGCTTCCCAAGTAACTTCAAGCAACATGCGCTGCTGCGGATCCATACTGCGAGCTTCGCGCGGAGAGATGCCAAAGAAGGCGGCATCAAAGCCTCGCACGTCCGGCAGAAAGCCCGCTTGGATAGTCACGATTTTCCCAAACGTACCGGGCAACGGATCGTAGTATTTGTCCGCGTCCCAGCGATCCAGCGGAACGCGTCCGATGCAATCGACTGCGTTGTTGGAAATATCCCACAGTTCCTCAGGATTCATTGCACTGGGAAATCGGCAAGCCATGCCAATAATTGCAACGGGCGCATTGCGGCCCTCGAGCAACTGATCGCGTTCATAACGCAATCTTTGAATCTCTTCCAAAGCGTTTTGGAGTAGCTCGCGGTGTTCGATATTGCTCATGATAAACGGCCATCGTTAGACTTCAATGATGCGAGTGCTTTAGCCAGTTGTACTGCGATATCTTCTTTCGAGCTGTCGAACTTTAGTCCTACTTTGATTTTATCATCAACCGCATTGACTAAATTCAACAAACTCAACCGATCGTCCAGAAGTCTTGCAAGAGATTCGATCGTGGGGTAATCAAACAACACGGTGGTATCCAGAGAAATTTGAGTAACATCCGAAAGTATGTTTTTCATCTCGACAGCCATCAGCGAATCCAACCCAAGCTCACGCAACGGTTGTCGCATATCCAGCCGAGTTGCAGTTGGCAAACCGAGTACATCGCGTGCCGTGGACATCAAGAAATCGAGAATCACACTGTAACGGGCCGCTCCAGGAGCACTACGAATGCGATCCGTCCACTGCTCAACTTTCGCCGACTGCTTGGGCTGAACGAACGTTCCCGAGAGCGACTGCATAGATGCGACAAGCGACGAAGACAGCTTCGTACCCATCGCGTTTAAAAATTCCTGTGTGTCAACTTCGGCGATGCAAGCCTCTACCACATCGCTCCGCATCAATTGCTCTAACTTTATCCATGCGTCTTTCGCGCACAGTCCGTAAAGCCCTAGTTGGTTACCGCGAGCATGAAATTTGGCTGCCATCCCTTCGCCCGCCCACGGTCCCCACTGAATGCTCAAGGCCGGCAAGCCTTCATCGCGACGCACAGCGGCTAGTCCATCCAAAAATGCATTTGCTGAAGAATAGTTCGACTGTCCAGGCGAGCCCAACAAAGAGGCAATCGATGAAAAGAGTACAAAGTACTGAAGATCGTGCTCACGAAGGGCTAAATGTAAATTCCATGCAATAAGACTCTTTGCGGATAGCACTGCATTGTAATCTTCCCATTCCGATTCTGCGGCTGCGCCATCACGTAGAACCCCAGCCAAGTGAAAAACGCCCCGAATCGGTTTCGAATTTCGGTTGAGCTTCGCTACTAAATCTACTACGGCATGCGGATCCGTCGCATCAATGAACTGGCAGTCAATGTGCAAACCGCCTCGTTTCAACTCGTCAATGAGTGCCCATTCATCATCGCGAAGCGGTCGATGCATTAGCAACTGGACATGGCGCGCACCGTGCTTGAGCATCCACTCGAGCAGATCTCGCCCAATCCTCCCAAACCCACCTGTGACGAGGTAAGTTGCCGACGGTGAGAATAAGGCATCCGACTCTACTGGCGGGTTATGTGGTTGGACAACAGCCAGCTTGCCCACATGTCTGCCCTGCGACATGTATCGAAACGCTTCTTCCGCTCGGTCAATTGAGAACGATTTAATCCGTGGTCGATCAGTTGAGTCCTGATACGTTGCCAATTCCTCGCGGAGCCATTGACCAAGCTGATGTGGGTCGCGCTGCGCCCACTCGGCTAAGTCGAACTGCGAGTATTGAACTGCAGGGAAACGGATCGCAACGTCCGCAGCCGTCCATGTCCCAATTTTGCCGATTTCAATAAAGCTGCCAGCATGCTTTAGCAGGTTCAGGCTTCGAGGGATAAATTCGCCCGTCAACGAATTCAATACAAGATCTAGCCTTCGTCCATCTAAAGCCCTCGAAATGTCTCGATCAAACTCGGCTGATCGCGAGTCGGCGACGTGGGCTACACCTAGCGAACGAAGTAGTTCTCGCTTCTTGTCATTTCCCGCCGTCGCATAAACTTCGGCACCTACTCGCAGTGCGATACGAATGGCGGCCAGTCCGACACCACCAGCAGCAGCATGAATTAACACTCGATCTCCACGCTGGATGCCACCAAAATGTTCTAGCGCAATGGACGCAGTTAGACTTGCGATGGGCAAGCAAGATGCTTCGGAAAATGTCAAATGCTGTGGCTTGCGAGTGGCCAGCGCGGCGTGAGCGATAGCGTAACGCGAAAAACTGCCCGCAGAGATCGCCACGACAGGCTCGCCGATTCGCTGCTGCGTAACATTTTTCCCAACTGCTGATATAAAACCAGCGCACTCTCCGCCCAATGGTCCAGCATCGCCCGGATAGATCCCAAGTACATTTAACACATCGCGAAAGTTAAGCCCGGTACTTCGCACATGAATCTCAATTTCATCCGGTCCAGGCAGCGGTCGTTTGCTCGGCAGGTATTTTAGATAATCGAGCGATCCCTTAGCACTAAAACCAAGCGTGTGGTTTTCGCAACCTTCCAACTTAGCGTCTGGCGATGCCACTGGAGTCGCAATTTCATCCACGATCCGAACATAAGCCTCCGAATCTCGCCATGCGACTTCAACATTATCCGTCGCTGCTTGCAGCCACTTGGCGACCCATGGCATTTGCTCGTTCAAAGGATGATTTCGATCAAGGTCAATGTGCTCGCACCGCCATTGCGTCATCTCCAAGCGAATACTTCGAAACCAACCCGCCACACAGCAACTCGCCAGTGACACCGGCGCATCATCTTCTTCGATCGAAAAGGCGCCGCGAGTCAGCAACACAACTTGTCGAATTATGGTTGAGCGGGCGTTTAAAACCAACCAATCATTTAACTTTTTGCACTGAAACTGAACATTTTTCCAAACGGCGTTGGGTGGAGTTTCAAGTGTATCGAGTCCGATCGCGATCAGCAACGTACGCGTATGATCACCGCATGCGTCGATGCGACTATTCAATCTCTCGACCGACCAAGCGCTCACAGCCACACCTAGTTCGGATCTAAGTAAATCGGCAAAGGCTAGATCGTCACTTAGCAATGTGACTTGCTCGTATGCTTTTCTTGGGCTCCTGCTAAGACTATCAAGACGTCTCCAAGTAGGCTTCCAAAATCGAAGATTCTGTGGCGGTGGGGCAGTTAAACTCGGTAGTTTGTATTTGGCAAAATGCAACTTCGAAACTGAGCCCACGCACACGCCACTGGGTAGAAAAATATCCAAGTTGGAGACGAAGGTGCGAGATTCAGTTTCCCAACCAGCGCTCCCCACGCGAACATAGACGCAATCGGAACTGAAACGAGTTAGCGTTATATTTTCCATCGAAACGGGCACGTGACAATCGCGGATCTCACCGACGTTTGCACTTATTGCCGCAGCCACAACGTGGAAACACGCATCGAGGACCATTGGTGAAAAGTAAAAGGCCGAAGCTCGATCGATGTCATCGACTCGAAGCTCGCCCCACACTTCGTTCTGCGACAGCCATAGCCTCACAACGCGTTGAAATGAGGTTCCGTAGTTAAGTCCAATACTCGCCAGCGAATCGTACAGCGAATGGGGAGGCAATGTTTGGTCGCAAGCCTCAAGGCAAGCCTTTACATCCACCGACGGAACTTCCAGGACAGTTCTTCGGTCGCCGAACTTTGCAGATGCAACCGTCTGCCATTGCGGCTCACTTGCTTCGGAGTTCTTAGATGAAATTGAGATACATGCCTGATGGACAAAGCACTGGAAATGAGTCGCGACTGATGGGTTGAGAACAACTGGCTGCAAAAATCGGATATCCCTAAGTTCGCGTTGATCTGCGTCCGGTGAGTCACGCTCTAAATCTAATGCACACATCGCCATCTCGATGTACCCGGCACCCGGGAATACAATGGAACCCGATAATGCATGGTGGGCCAGCCAAGTAGGGTTGCTTGCAGAGACAGTACTACAAAAAAGTGTAATCGCAGAATCGGCGCGATTGCCCAATAGGGGATGCTGTTCTTTGGTATCGGTCCGCAGGGATGTTGGCGAATTGATCGCAGTATCTGAATCGGATATAACAATCGGCAGTGATTCCCAGTAACGCGTTCGTTGGAATGGATACTTTGGCAGTGGCAC
>JANNNN010000059.1:0-3193 GCA_031398555.1 Planctomycetia bacterium
GGCAATCGATCGTATCCGGGGCGCCTTTTGCCACAACCGGAACAGATCGGCTTCGAACCTTTACGAGGCGTGAGTTCGATCTCAATAGCATCGCCACGCCATTTTCCATCGCCGTACACAAAACCGCTTTGCTTTTCTAGCCGATTAAGGATAGTCTTTAGTTGCATCTTGAGTCTCTGAGAGTGTTTACTTGGTCGTAGTAAACTCAGTTTAACGCGCTCAACTCAAGATGCGTTTCATTCTTTCAGATTTGATTGCCCAGACAAAAAAGTTCCGTTAAGCTACAAAGGCTTGAGCGGAGGATGGGGCAATGCAGAGGTGCAACCCGAGCGCCGCTCAAGAACAAAGACCGAAGGTGCGACGGTGAGCCAAACGCTTGCCGCCGCATTTCCTTTTCATTCTGCACTTCGGGATTTGGCAGAATGCGTTAAACCTCCATTCAGAGCCACCTAACTCTACGCGAACTCATAGTTTTTCACCCACAAATTGTGCTGACGAGCCGAAACTTGTTTGTCGACTGGATGTTAATGCATGTCAAATGTCATTTGGAGGATCAAACCAATGGCAGCTACAATACAGATATGGAAGTCACAATCAACGGCAAAGCTGAAATGATCGTTAAGAAACTGGTGGAACTTGGCAGGTTCCCATAAGCTGATAGCGCCGTCAATGAAGTTATCCTCCTTACATTTTCGGATCTTTCGGATCAGGTGCTGGCGCAGTCAACTTTCCCTGACCCTCTAATCGCATTCGACGAACAGTTACAGGTACCCGATTTCCCGTATCGAACTCGGCAGCCGGTGGCTACCGTTACGATCGCAGTTAAACGACTACCCGATCCAGTCGACTTTGAATGATGTACGAGTTTCAGGCAACGCGTCATTGATGCGAACTGGACTGCATCCTCTGATTGCAAATTGTTTGGTTCCTCTTCGCGTGATATAATCGGGAGAGTCACGCGTCAAACGAAGGACAGGAACATGAACCTAGTTGTCAATCTACCTGCAGATCTTGAAGCGATCATCAAGAAGCGAGCCGAACAATCTGGTGTTGATCTACCCACCTATGTATTGCAGACACTTCGTGGCAGCAGCGAAGAAGCCAACTTACCAAATATGGTTTCCGATGAGCAGTTTGCAGCCAGCATCGAGCGACTGCGTGCAATTCACGCTAATGCCAATCCGAATTTCGACGATAGTCGCGATTCCATTTACGCCGGTCGCGGTGAATGAGAGTCCTTCTCGACACCAATGTTCTTCTGAGGATGGCATCTCCCAGCCATCCCATGCATGTTGAGGCCGTCTCGGCTGTTCAACGCATTCGTGCAGCCGGCAATCAACCCGTTATTGTTCAGCAGGGTCTGTACGAATATTGGGTGGTTGCGACCCGTGGGTTGCCGCTGAACGGACTCGGATTGACTCCCGCTCAGGCTCGGTTGGCCGTTGACGAGTTCACAACAAATCTAACTCTACTTCTTGATGAACGTGGAATTTTTGCGAACTGGATCGCCTTGGTAACGGATAATTCCGTCGCAGGGAAACTTGCGCACGATGCCAGGCTGGTCGCCGCCATGGCTAGGCACGGCATAACAACTATTGTCACCTTTAACTCCAGCGATTTTGCACGATTTTCTAGCATCTCAATTCAGGAACCGAAACAGGTACTTTGAATTGACAGCTGCAACTCACTTCGCCTGTCGGTTTCCAGTTTCAATCTAGGCATCGATCTGCGTTCGAATTTCGATAATACACTGCGTTTAAACAACGAACTGTAGTCAGGTTGCTAACCCTCCGACTCATGGAAGTGAATTTGACAGATACGAACAGCTTGCCTCTCTCCCATCGAGCAACCTAAATTTCCTTAGCTTCACTAAATCAAGCACAATCGAAATGACCGTGCTCCTCGGTGAGTGGATTCGACATTGATTCCATTGACCGAGAGAAACGGTGGTGCGTGAACGGTTAATTTGGCTCTCTTGGTTCAACGAAAGGCAGGTGCCCCATGGCACAAGAAAGACCCGTTCATGAGGTGCGTCTCGGTAAAGTCAAAGCGGCCATTTGGAAGAATGAAACTGACAATGGCCTTCGATTTGGAGTTACCTTCTCGCGCATTTACAAGACCGAAAACGGCTGGGAAACCAGTATGTCATTCGGTCGAGATGAACTTCCGCTGGTAGGCAAGGTGGCCGATATGGCTCACACCTGGATCTATCAGCAGAACGACAAAAGCGATTCGCAAGCGGACTCCAAGCCTGAAAATCAGGAACGTCTAAATGCTCGTCGTGAACGTGCGAACAGCCGATAGGTGCGTCGTAAACCAATAGCTCGCAGGACTATTGGATAGAAGCAATTGAGTTCAACAGGCTCAGTTCAGCTTCAATGGCGCGGGAGGTTTCAATCTCATTCGGTTCCACGCATCACCGAACCTCTCGCCATCTTCGGTGCGGGTAGAAGACCTTACGCAAACCGCCTTCCATGATCGCTATCACTGAGCGATCAGCGGAGGCCGGTGGCGTGCATCCGACGGTTTTCCATTTTTGTTTTGCTGTCTGCGGCTTCTCTAAGTTTAGCACGGCAGCAAGGTCCCCGAGCTTCACCCTTCGGGTGAACTCTCCTCGCGGCTTTTCCCTCGCGGGCAAAGACTCCACCATGCTTTTGCCGTGCTGGCGTTTGCTTTAGAAGCCGCCGACAGGCTCCACAACCACAATACTCATTCGGTCGACACTGTCGGATCGACCACAAGGAGAAAGGTATGAATCGAGAAGATGCTTTGAAGATGAGCGACGACGCTCTTCATGACTTGGCTCAAGCCCTTAAAGAAGGCAAGAGCGACAAGCTAATTGAATACCTGGGGATGCTCTCTAGGTTTCATCAGTACTCATTTGGCAATTGCGTCATGATCTATATGCAGAAGCCAGATGCCACGTTTGTAGCGGGATTTGGGCGATGGAAGGAACTCAATCGCTGCGTCAAGAAAGGGGAGAAAGGGATTGCGATCTTTGCTCCAATGGTTGGCAAGCGAAAGAAGGAATCTTAATCATCCGAGTCCAGCCAATCGAAGGAGGATGGAGCCAGTCGCGACTCAAAGGTGCTCTTTGGTTTCCGTGTTGTACATATCTTTGACGTTTCCCAGACGGAAGGACAGGAGCTTCCCAATTTTGCCGCGTTGGATGGCGATCCGGGCGATAGGATTC
>JANNNN010000076.1:0-2462 GCA_031398555.1 Planctomycetia bacterium
GCCAGATCTTAAAACTCAGGTCGCGCAAAACGATGACTCAGGTCGCGGCGATTTTGACTCCGCTGTTGAGTTCAAGCCGACCGAGGATGGTGAATTGATTATTGAGGTGTCTGATCTAGCCGATTCGGGAAGCTTACGGCATGCATACGAGCTGCAAGTCAGCGTTGTCGAACCGGTTGTTAAGTTATCGGTGGCGGCCGATCACTATCGAATTGGCATTGGCAAGTCGCTCGAGATTCCTGTTTCGATTGACCGTAAATCAGGTTATGCACAGCGATTGGAAATTACGTCTAAAAGTTTGCCAGCCGGTGTGACTTTGGAAAAAGCTTATTCCGAAGCGAAAGGGGATTCGGCAAAATCAGTTAAGTTGAAACTGTCAGCAACTGCCGCTGCAGCCGCCTTTCAAGGGCCAATTGAGCTCGTCGCGATGCCAGTTGAAGCCGCCAGTGATGCAAAGCTTGAACCCCTGCCGGTCAAATATACTCTGCGTCCCTTGGTCGCACTGGATAAAATCTGGCTTTCGGTAGCCGTCGACAAGTAGCAAGGTCCGCAGCATCTCTTTCGATTAACGTGCGCATGACTTTTAAAAAAATCGTTTAACCGGTAGCCAGGGGAGACTGCTGACTTAATAGCATCGGGAACGCTAAGTTCGATATCGACTTCCCAACTAACTGCTCCGAAGGAGTTACGTAACTTAGCCCAGGGCCAGCAAAGCGCAGCGAGCTACCCTGGGTCTGGGCAATAACGATCACATTGACCCCAACGGGGTTTCGCCAGGAACGATTTCTAAGTGACGAAACCCCGTTGGGGTAAATAACCTCGACGCAAATAACCCAGGGTAGCTCGCTTCGTTCGCAACCCTGGGCTGTATGACGCAACTCTTTCAGAATAAATGCTGTTAAGTCAGCAGTCTTCGCTGGAGACCGGTTAAACGATTTTCTGCTATAGACAAAACGCAAGGTTCATGGCGATACAACAACAGCCTCGGTGAGGTACGACAATTCCAGACATTTTTCTTTCTTCTATCCGTGGGACCACCATGTCATCCGTGGGAAAGAATAGTACGTTGTCCCACGGATGGCATAGCGGTCCCACGGATAAATGCATCAAATCCAATAGTCCATCACTTTCGATAAGGCGGAGTGCGGTTACTGGAAGTAATCCTGTTCCTTTAGCACATAATTCAAATTCGGAATGTCGCTTTTCGCGTCGTGGGGAGCCATCAGCGATTGGTAAACATGGTAGTCAATTTCTTCGCTGATCGATTTTATTGAACCGTCAGCAAACGCAGCGACAACAACGCTTGAATGCATGCCGGACGGACGAGCGCGAAGGGGACCAGAGCCCGTGTATAATTTATTGCGATTAATTCTCATCGCCTCGGTAATGGGCATTGGCGTTGGCCGACCTTCGCTGGCGGACTTGCTAGCGTACAACCAGACAATTCCCAGTTTAGAACGAGCGGATTCATCGGCAATCGAATGAACTTGCCAAGTCAGCTCGTTCGAGTTTTCAGCGAACATAAGAGTATTTGAGGTTCCATCGCGAACATCATCACTTGTAGTCGGTTTCGCGCAGTAACCGAATACTTTGGTGAGCTTTCCAGATTTCGGATCAATTACCTGCGGACCCAAGCGATTTGCAAACATTCCATTTGCGGCCCGCTGCGAGATTGTTGACCGCTCTGATGCGTCGACTGCGGCAGTGTACAAGTCCATTCCTAAAGCTGGATCGTTGGACATCAAGTGGAATCCAGCATTTGCTGCGTAGCTCATACCAGCAAGTTCCGCTTTCTGCAAAGTATCCGCAGGGCAAATGAGTACGGTGATCGTTGGATAAAATGCTTTCAGTGCAACTTTGTTCTCGCCTTTTGTCGCTGCTAGCCATAGATCATTTTGGGTCGGATCGTCCCATTCATCTCGAAGCGATTGTTCTTCGAGGTATGGCAACAGTGAAACAGTCCAAGATCCAATCTTCGCCGAACCATCACTGCGTTTCCCAAAACTAGCTTGATAGCCAGGATACTGCTTTTTCGTCGTTTCGAAGTTAACGGTTGCAAGCGCGAGGTTCTTGGTGTTGTTCATGCACTGGGTTCGCCTTGCCCCTCTTGGCATGGTGTTTACTGCAGGCATCAACAGTCCCCATAGTATGCCAATGCAGATAATCAGAGTGATCGCGTTCAGCCAACGCTGTCGACGTACAGAGGATTCGGACATGTAGATTGGCTCCGAGATGGAGTTATGTTGAATGCTTATCACCGTAATGCATTCTAACAGCATTGCTTGATGGTCCGCAAATATACGAATAGGCCGAAGCGATTTTAGGTTTGGAGTTTGGCCTTGTGAGCCGATGGCGCTAGCCACGGGCAACGGAGGCTAGCGGTATCGAGCCACTACAGATGTTCCAATGCCAATTGTGGCTGAGCAACTTTGTGGTTCCACGTTGGCTAAATCGACTGGCGT
>JANNNN010000082.1:0-9909 GCA_031398555.1 Planctomycetia bacterium
GTTTTGGTTCGGCGAGTCAAACTTGTGGAAATCGACGTTTTCAGGACGTACGAGAATCAAATCCGTTGTGCGATCCGCGTTGTTCCAAGTCAATCTTCCGCCGTCAAAGCGACGTCGCGTATTCGCCCAATCCAAAGGTGAAATCAATCGCTGTGAACCGAACAACAATTCTTGTCGGCCACCGCGTGCGGTTAGTTTTCCGGAAGCCGAATCAAGCAGCGCCACGTCGGCGAACAAGTTCTGTGCGTCAAGTTGATTGACTTCGATTTGACGCGGCGGAAAGTTTTCGTATGAACTGCCGGCATCTAGACCTTCGGCGAACAATCGAATGCGGTCATTCATTTTGTAATCGAAATACAGTCGCGTTCTGTCAAGCAAAAAGTTGTCGTCGCGACCTGTCAAACCTGCTCCCCGCATATTGTGTTCATTGTGGTAACGGAGTCGATATTGCCCGCCAATATCTAGTTTGCCGTCACCCAGCGGGATCTGCTTGAGACCTTCACCCAGGTTTGAGCCTTTGTAATTAGAGTTGCTCAGATAACTAAAGTCATTCAGGTAAAACGGATCTTTATAGGCTCCAGCGACTTTCTTCTTTAGCTCGTCTGCCTTCTTCTTGGCAGCTTCGGCAGCTTTTTTATCAGCATCTGCCGGTGCGGCCGCGGCGGCGGGTGTGGAATTGAAAGCGATCCAGTCGGCTTGGATGGACGGACTAGTTTGGACTGATTCGTACTCGCTATTTCCCGCCGTTTGGATAGTTACCAGCGGGGTCGTCGCAATAGGGGTGTTGGTTTCTGAGAAGTCCTGCGGAACAGCCCAAAGCTGCTGCGGAGCAAACGACGTGGCGACCAACGCGCAAGCCATGGCTCGCACGAGCGTAAAATTTCTCACGACGGAGTTCCTTCCGAATTGGAGTAAGTGAGCGTTTGCCATCCTTAAGCAAAACTTCTCTCACCAATGGATCGTCCGCCGCCAGACTTTCAATTGATAGTCCTGTATTCGGCGTTTTTGGCGAGGACAATTATCGCCTACCTTGTCACTCCCTACAAACTACGGAACCGGAAGCCAGTCAAAACGCGAGTACGGCGGCGGAGTGCAATGCCAGTTGGCCCTCAGGTAAAACCGGCCTCACCATGCCTCTAAGGCATCCTTATGCTACAAGCATCAGCACAATCATTGACCACAAATTGACCACCTGGACATTTTGTATCCACCTTGGAACTCACCGCGGGCGTAGCATTACTTTGCAGCTTGGCACACAAAGCAGGCAGAGTTACGCATTGCAAATTCGACCTTCATTTTGTTTAAGGAGTACCCTGCTCCACAATCTGGCAGGCAAGGTCAGAACAGTGCCGTAACGCAGAACTCGACATCTCTATACGTTGTCGACGCATTCTGAATGGCATCATGCCTGCTTATTAGAAACAGCAAGTAAAGTGGCTTCGAAGTGTTCGCAGTCACTGACGCTTATCAACATTTGTTTCAAGAAGGGCCGTTTATGGTCACCAGAGTTTTAAGCACTGCTGCCGCACCTAGCCCAGTAACACGGCGCAGAGCGTTGAAAGCAATCTCGACCTGTGTGGCTGCAAACGCGGTACTTCAGTGGCCAAGCTTCACTCCAGCGGTTTATGCATCCGATGCGCCGGAACGTACCAAGATCAACTTTGGCTTCATTGCATTGACCGATTGTTCACCACTGGTCATCGCTCATGAAAAAGGGTTATTCAAGAAATATGGTCTGCAATCGACGCCGGTGAAACCAGCTAATTGGGCGGCGGTTCGAGATGCTCTGGTCAAAGGTGACGTTGATTGCACCCACATGTTGCTGGGCATGCCCATCGCCAGCACGATGGGACTGGGCGGTACGAAAGCCGTACCAATTGTTGTTCCATGGATTTTGAATCGAAACGGTCAAGCAATTTCACTTAAGACCGATTGGAAGTCGAAAGTGGCCGCTGACCCGAAGGCTCTTAAAGCCCTAGTTGACGCCGCCACGAAGAAGGGGCATAAGCCGACGTTTGCAATGACTTTCCCGCCAGGCACTCACGCAATGTGGTTGAGATATTACTTGGGGGCAGGCGGAGTCCATCCCGACAAAGATGTAGACCTGATTACAATTCCGCCGCCGCAAATGGTTCAAAACATGAAAGTCGGCAAGATGGATGGCTTTTGCGTTGGCGAGCCATGGAACGCCCGAGCGATTGCCGAAAAGGTTGGCTTCACCGCGATCGCAACTCAAGAAATTTGGGCCGATCATCCAGAAAAGGTCTGTGCCTTCACGGCTGATTATGCAGACAAGAATCCGAAAACGGTGAAGGCAGTATTGAAAGCGCTGCAAGAAGCCAGCATTTGGTTGGATGATCTCGGCAATCGCCCCGAGCAGTGTGCAATTCTTGCCAAAGACGCTTACATCAAATGCGACAAGCTGCAGATCCTTGGTCGCCTGCTGGGTGATTACGACTATGGAGACGGCCGTAAAACCAAAGACACAAACTACATGATTTTCAGCCAACGCAACTGCAACTACCCACAAACCGCATATGTGAAATGGTGGCTGACTCAGTTCCGTCGCTGGGGCATGGTCGAAGGAACACCCGACTATGCAACTGTTGCATCTAAGGTCATGCAACCCAAACTCTATGAAGAAGCGATGAAAGAAATGGGAGTGGAATTCAAAGGAGTTGATAATTCAGCTTGGACAATGTTCGATGGCGTGCGATTCGATCCGACCTCGGATTGCGAAGCCTACGCCAAGAGTTTCCCCGTTCATAGCCTTAAGGGATAAGATTGCGATGAGTTTAGTCAAATTACACAAACTGTTGCTCGACGGCGTCTTGCTGCCTGCGGTTGGAATCGGATTTGTCATGGTCCTGTGGTGTATCCTGTCTGCACTGACGTACGACGTCGAAGCCAAAGTGAGCGATTTTCCGTCCCCAATCACAACTTGGAATGATAGCTTCAAATATTTTGCAGATCCTTTTTCAAGCAATACAGAAGAGGGCTTTGACGGTATCGGACTGGAGACATGGCGATCTCTCAAGTTGGTTGCACTGGGTTATGGCATGGCAATTCTTGTCGCCATTCCTATCGGTTTCCTGCTTGGTGGAAGCCACAATTTTGCCCGTATGTTTGATCCGATTTTTCAAGTGCTTCGACCTATCTCGCCGCTAGCATGGTTTCCACTTGCAGGCCTGATTGTGATCGCGATCCGTCGACACAATCAAGAAATCGATGCAACGCAATTACAGTGCATCTTCACGATCGCAATGTGTTCGATTTGGCCGACGATCTTGAATACGGCCGTTGGCGTTCGAGCGATTCCGCAGGACTATCTCAATGTTGGAAAAGTCCTGAGGTTATCGCCCTGGAAACTGTTCACGCGGATTCTGCTACCAGCCACGATTCCTTACATGTTCACCGGTTTTCGTTTGAGTCTTGGAATTGCGTGGTTAGTTATTGTTGCCGCCGAGATGCTCTCCGGCAAAAACGGCGTCGGTGCATTCGTGAACAATCAATATCAGTCGGGGACCTATGGACCTATGATCGCCGCCGTGATTGTGATCGGTGTCGTTGGCTTCATGTTAGATCGCGTAATGAATTTGATTGAGAAGAATTCAATGCTAATGCTGAGCCTGCCCTCGCGGCTTGGAAGAAGCATTGGGCGTTTGAGTTCATCCGGAGTCAGGCCGTCCATTGAGGCGGCGAATCTTATGCTGTCCGAAGGGTCTCTGCTGAAGAAGGAGCGTCCTGATGTCGTTACTTGAGTTGCAGGGAGTGGGCAAGGCATATGGTGATCGGTCAGAGCCAGCGGTCGTATTAGACAATGTAAATCTATCGATCGAAGAGGGGGAATTCGTTGCCATAGTCGGCTACTCGGGCACTGGCAAAACTACATTGATGTCAATACTTGCGGGACTGCTAAAACCGGACGTTGGACTAGCAACCATGGAGGGCGTATCGATTACTGGTCCCAACCCACAACGTGGCTTGGTGTTCCAAAATTATTCTCTGTTGCCATGGCTTACAGTACTCGATAACGTTTTGTTGGCAGTCCGCCAAGTATTTCCCAAATGGAGTTACGCTCAGCAATGTGAACAAGCTGAAAAGTACATCGCGATGGTGAACTTGGCAGCAGCGATTGGCAAGCGGCCAAGCGAGCTATCCGGCGGGATGCGGCAGCGAGTTTCGCTCGCTCGAACTCTGGCGACGCAGCCAAAGGTCTTGCTGCTGGACGAACCCTTATCAGCGCTCGATGCGCTAACCCGCGAGACTCTGCAAACTGAGATTCTGACCATTTGCGAGCAAGAGCGTTGCACGGTTTGCTTGATCACTAATGATGTGGCAGAAGCTGTCTTGATGGCGGATCGCGTAATTCCCTTGCTCCCCAGCGCACATTCCGGCGCGACGCTTGGTGAAGGTATGCAGGTATCGTTTGAAAGACCGCGAATTGCATCAAACGTTAGTTCACGACTAGCGTTCAAACAAATTAAACGTCAAACCATCGAACGATTGGTAGATGCCCGACGTAAGTCCCTTGCCGACGAAATGGAGCTGGTCACCTTATGAATACCAAATTCCTGGAATGCTGGCACCTATGCAAGGAGTTCGCAACGGACAAAGGAAAGTTTGTTGCAGTCAAGGAATTCACCCTTAATGTTGCTGAGGGAGAATTTATTTCGATCATCGGTCACAGTGGCTGTGGCAAGAGCACTGCACTTTCAATGATCGCGGGTCTATACCCGCTCGACGGCGGCGGGATGATTTTGGATAACGCGGAAGTTGTTGGAGCAGGAACAGATCGAGCGGTGGTTTTCCAATCCCCCAATCTCTTGCCGTGGCTGACTGCTATTGAGAACGTAATGCTCGCGGTAGAACAAGTAACTCCAAGAGCTTCGTTTGATGAACGACATTCGCTGGCCGCGGATTGGCTTAGTCGAGTAGGCCTACGACGATCGCTGAACAAGCGTCCCGCGGAACTTAGCCAAGGTATGCAGCAGCGGGTTGGTATTGCTCGAGCTTTTTCGTTGCGACCCAAAGTGCTTTTATTGGACGAGCCGTTTGGAATGCTAGATTCGCTGACCCGGATTGAATTGCAAGATTTATTGCTGGACGTTTGGGGATCGCATCGAATTACGGCGCTGATGGTAACTCATGACATCGACGAAGCGGTAACCCTTAGCGATCGAATTGTGATGATGACCAACGGGCCGGCCGCAATGATTGGTAAAGTGCTTGACGTGCCCTTCGATCGGCCGCGTGAACGCGTTGAACTAAGCGAGTCGCAGGCGTATGCAGATTGCCGAGATCAAGTCCTTGAATTCTTAGCGCACCCAGTCGCCACAGCCGTTTCGAAGAACCGCACTCGTGTAACGATCGCGAGTTCTGTGTAGATGCCAGCTCCAGCGATGATACCTAAAACTGAGTTAACCAAGCCTGAGGCTCCGCTCAGTCATTTCCATTTCCTCAACCAACTTTTGGCTGAACAAGCGGAAATGACGGCAGTCGATCAGTTTTCGCGTTGGCACACATCGACTGCAACCGAGGGCACTGCGTACAACGCGCTGCTGCCAACTTCACCGCTGCAACTGGGACAGCAATACGCCTTCGAAGTGGATCTCGATGCTTGTAGCGGCTGCAAGGCCTGTGTTGTCGCCTGCCATACGCTCAACGGTCTCGACGAGCACGAAACGTGGCGAAAAGTTGGACTGCTTAACAGCACAACTAGCATTCTCCCGGTAGTGCAGCACGTTACGACCGCCTGCCATCACTGCGTCGACCCTGGTTGCCTAAGCGGCTGTCCCGTGCTCGCGTATGACAAAGATCCATTGACCGGGATTGTGCGGCACCTGGACGATCAATGCTTTGGATGCAAGTACTGCCTGATGATGTGCCCCTATGAAGTTCCTCAATACAACGCTTCGCTGGGTATCGTTCGAAAGTGCGACATGTGCGTTGGACGTCTTGAGCAAGGCGAAGCTCCTGCTTGTGTTCAAGCTTGCCCCAACCGTGCGATTAAGATCTCTGTTATTGAAATCGAGGCGATTCGGTCAGCTACTTCGAGTCCTAACCTTCGGTTGTTGAGTACCGCCCCTCTAAGTCGGATCACAGGGCCTACAACTCAGTTTGTTACCGGCCGACTCTCGAATAATCCCGGGCCTCTGGACTTGGTTTCATATGAGAGTGGGTCGGCAGAGCTGCAACCCGGACATGCGCCGCTAGTCGTGATGCTGGTTTTGACACAAGCGAGCGTAGGGGTGTGGTGTGTATTGGCGGCCGCGATCGTTTTTGATTTTTTGATGGAGAGTTCTGTCAAAGCGGCCAGTGTAACCGCAACCCTTCTCGGCTTCGTTGGAGTTCAAGCAGCACTGTTGCATCTCGGACGACCCTGGCTGGCGTTTCGCTCGATCTTAGGATGGAGACGGAGTTGGCTTAGTCGTGAAGCGATCGCTTTCGGACTTTATCTTGGCATTGCATTCTTGGCGACTGCCAGTTGTTCCATTAGTAATTTGCACTTCCTTGCTCCGATCATGAGTGCCCTAACGGCTGGCCTAGGCTGCGCATCGGTCTTTTGTTCCACCATGATCTACGTGGCGACTCGTCGCGAGCTATGGTCACTCACGCGAACGCTGTTTGAATTTGCAGCCACCACGATCGGAATGGGATTGTCGATTTCGAGCCTTCTTTTCGCCGAGCATTTTGCCCTAGGGATGCTTATTGGTGGCTTAGTTTTTTGCGTGCTCGCACTTTTTGCAAAACTGCTCGACTGGTATGCGTCATGGCAAACAAAGTTGGAGTGGAGTAATTTTTCCGCAAGAAGCGGTCGGCTCTTGCGTGGAAAACTGGGCGGTGTGTTCCATGCGACTGTCACTTGCTTGGCGACAGCGGCATTGCTTACAGTTGGCGTCTCGCTGATCGACGACGCTGTCGTAAGATCCGCGTTCATGTTCGCAGCGATATTTGCACTCGTCGCTTCGCAGCTTTTAACGCGTTGGATGTATTTTGCATCGGTCGTGTTTGCGCGCATGCCCGGAGCCTCTACATGAGCCGCCAACTGATACGACGCGAATCCAAATCACTTGCTTGGCAACTGCCAATACTGTATCAACGCGTCGGCGCACTCACTGATCGGTTGATTCGAGAGAAAAGTGCAGTATGCCTGGGGTCGCTGCCGGTCAGCAGCTTGCCGGACACGCTGGTGAAGTCGGTTTGCGGTTTTTGTTCGACCGGTTGCGGGCTTTCCATCCACATGCGCGATGGTATCGCAATTAATATCACGCCCGACCATGATTATCCCGTCAACGACGGGATGGCATGTCCGAAGGGTTGGGAATCGCTGCGAGTTCTGGATGCACCCGACCGCGCCACGACGCCTCTACTTCGACAACGCAACGGCGAATTGCTCCCGGTCCCTTGGCCTCAAGCTACAGCGACCTTTTGCGATCGATTCAAAGCCATTCAAGCCGAACACGGCGCAGAATCCATCGCTTTCATCAGCACTGGTCAAATTGCAACGGAGGAAATGTTCTTCCTAGGTTGCCTGACAAAGTTCGGCATGGGTATGGTGCACGGAGATGGAAACACGCGACAGTGCATGGCGACATCAGCCGTCGCTTACAAACAAGCATTTGGTTTTGACGCGCCACCGTTCACTTATCAGGATCTAGAACTCTCTGACGTACTTGTATTCGTCGGTGCAAATCCGTGCATGGCTCATCCGATTATCTGGCAACGAGTGTTGCGGAATCGAAACAATCCCGACTTGATTGTGATTGATCCTCGCAAGACTGAAACTGCCATGGCGGCTAAAGAGCACATGGCGATTCACCCGAAAAGCGACTTGACACTGCTGTACGGGATAGCCAATTTGTTGATTCTTGTTGGAGCTATCGATCAGCGGTTTATTGATGACCACACCGAGAACTACGAGCAATTTCGCCAGCATGTCTCAGCCTTCAATCCAGAAAGAGTTGCTTCGGAAACCGGTATTTCCATAGCTCAGCTACAGCGAGTCACGCAGTTGATCGCCGGTGGAAAACGCGTTTCGTTTTGGTGGACGATGGGGGTCAACCAAAGCTACCAAGGCGTACGGACGGCACAGGCGATCATTAATCTTTCCCTAATGACGGGTAACATTGGCCGGCCGGGTACTGGCGCGAATAGTATCACTGGTCAATGCAACGCAATGGGTTCGCGATTGTACAGCAACACCAGCAATCTGCTGGGACAGCGTGACTTTACCAACGCGCAGGATCGGCAGTCCGTCGCGGAGATACTAGGAATTCCTGTGGACATAATTCCTAGTCAAAACAGTTTGGCCTATGACCAAATTATGGCCGGAATCGAAGCTGGGACGATTCGCGGACTGTGGGTCATTGCGACCAATACGGCGCATTCTTGGATCGATAGTCAACGTGCAAATGAGCTGCTTGGCAAACTCGACTTTTTAGTTGTGCAAGACATGTATCATTCGACTGAGACAGCTCGCATGGCCGACTTGGTGCTACCAGCGGCAGGCTGGGGCGAAAAGGAAGGAACATTTATTAACAGCGAGCGTCGGATTGGGACAATCAAACGAGTATCGCGAGCACCTGGTCAGGCGCTAGCCGATTTTTCAATCCTGCGACTACTGGCGGATGCATGGGGGTGCGGCGATCTGTTTTCCAAATGGATTCGTCCAGCGGACATCTTCCAATCGATGAAGCAGATTTCCGCTGGGAGGCCCTGTGATATTAGTGGTGTCGAAGGTTATGCAATGCTCGATCGATGTGGCGGTATTCAGTGGCCTTGGACTGCAGCCGACGCGGCTAAAGGGCGCGAACCGGACGTGCATCGTCGCTTGTTCGACGATGGTCGTTTCTATCATAGTGACAGTCGCGCTCGATTTATATTCGCTGAGCCCAAATGCGTGCCTGAACCAACGAATTCGGACTACCCATTTGTGTTGCTCACCGGTCGCGGCTCTGTAAGCCAGTGGCATACGGAAACACGGACCGCCAAGAGCCCCATACTCAAGCAGCTATCGCCTGAACCGAACGTCGAAGTCAATCCCGTCGATGCAAATCGGCTGGGGATTGGCGAAGGCGATTTGGTCGAAGTGATTAGTCGAAGGGGCCGAGCGCGAGTGCGAGCCTTTGTTACCAGTACTGTACAGCCAAACCAGCTCTTCATGGCGATGCATAACGTGCAAACCAATCTACTGACATTAGAAAACGTTGATCCTGAATCGCGGCAGCCATGTTACAAACATTGTGCTGTTGCCCTGCGTCGTATCCCTACTGCGTCTAACCCCAGAAAAGGGAACTAACCATGGGAGCAATTAATGGCTTTTCTAGGGAGCAGCAAGCGTACCTGCAAGGTCTTACGCTGGGGACCGACATCGCTCGGAAGATCAATAAATTACCTGTGCTAAGCGGTTCTGGGGCGTCGAACGCAATACAAATCGGTGCATCGAATTCGAATCCGCAGGTTTCTAAAGGTCATCTTACCACCCTCCACGCTCTAGCACAGATGCGCTGTGAGACGAGTGGGAAAAAATTAGTTGTAGAGGAGATTGCTAAACGCGATAAAGATGCACTGGAAATGTGGGACGAAATTCGGGCGCGAAGTGCGAGAGGCGAGTTCCCGAAAGGAGCCGATGTTTTTTTAACTAAGTACCACGGTCTCTTTTTTGTAGCACCCGCCCAGAACTCTTTCATGTGTCGGATGCGGTTGCCGGGCGGAGTACTGCGGAGCGATCAACTGGTGGGACTCTCTCATCTGGTCGACGATTGCGCCGCAGGTCACGTTGACATCACAACGCGAGCGAACTTGCAAATTCGCGAAATACCAGCCGAACAGGCGATGGACTTGTTGATAGGCCTTCGGGATTTGGGAATCGTTACGTTGGGTTCCGGAGCTGACAACATTCGCAAC
>JANNNN010000086.1:0-4270 GCA_031398555.1 Planctomycetia bacterium
GCGACCGAGTTCTTTCGCGCGAGCACCGGTCGATTGTCGAGGAAATTGCCAAGATCCTCAGCCAATCCCGCCGCCGTTGCATACCGATCGTTGATTGAGACACTTAAACAACGAGTAACAATCGCTTCCAAATCGCGAGGCACTTCCGGACGCAGTCTCCGAACAAGTGGAGGACCTGCATCCTTCATTTTTAAGATCATGTCCGCGCCAGAATCACCCATGTAAGGCCGCTGCATCACAAGCAACTCATACAAAATGACTCCCAGCGAATAGACGTCCGAATGCGAACCAATGTCACTGGCAAGTCCACGAATCTGCTCGGGTGGCATGTATTCAAGCGTACCCATCACGCTGCCCGTCACCGTCACATCATCATCTGCTTGGGTCGCTTTGGAAATTCCAAAATCGGTCACGCGCGGTATCCAACTCGCTTCACCGTCGTCAAAGCAATAATGCTGGTCGCACTCGGTTGTAGGTTCTAGGAGGACATTTGCAAGCTTCAGGTCGCGGTGAAGAATGCCGCGTGCGTGCGCGTGTTGCACCGCTTCGGCGAGCAACCTGACAATTTTCGCTACAACCCGAAAGTCGGTGGGTGTTTTACGGTTGCGTAGCCACACGCCTAGTGTAGGTCCGCTGCAATAAGGATAGACAATCGACGGCATCAAAGCCGTTTCGTCCGTCGCTAATACCGGGACGATATTGGGATGATCCAGCTTCGCAACGTTTCGAGCTTCACGCAAAAACCGCTGGACCATGCTTTTCGTTAACAACACATCGGGTCGCGGCATCTTCAGCGCCACGTTTCGATTCAGGTGCTGATCGCGTGCCAGGAAGACGACTCCAAAACCGCCCTGCCCAAGATGCGAAATTAGCTGATAACGGCTTGAAGGGCGAAACTCGGAGAGATTAACAGTCGATATGACCGACTCGCTTTGATTCGGAATAGGCGTTGCCAATGGCGAAGGCACGGGCGATACGGCGTCCTTAATAATCCCATCGCTGTCTTGGACGTCCGCTTCCGATGGGCAGCGATCAGTGATTGCCGACTGCCATGCATCGCGAATGTTAGTGGTCAAGATCGATTGCAACCAAACCTGCAATTCTTTGGGAGTCTGGCCTTGAAAATCGCGAAGCGAGCTCTGGGCTTCGATTAGCGTTTCCTTAACCAAGTTCGACTCGGAAGGGTCGCGGTCCAGCTCCTCCTTCATTCGGCCAGCAGTCCTCTCCCACAATGGCTGCCAATAGTTTTGTACGAGCCAGCGCAGAGCGTCGCCATCCCCCTGTTTCGCGGATTCAAGTCGTTCTAACCATTTTTCGGTTTCGTCCGGCTGAATTTCGTCTGGCATGAGTTACTAAAAATTCGAGATTACTTGCAAATTTTAATTTCGATTCCTTCAGTATGACTACGGCTATGAAGATCGGTCAATGCATTCGCCATGTACAATTCATGGCGAACCCACGCCGCTTTGGCGATCAAGAGCTCGTCTCAGCAATTAGTTCTAATCCTTTTCATCGAACCCAACTCAACCAACCATTCAGCCATTTCTTCGTACGATCTCTCACCTACTTTCGTTGACCTATTTGCAAGTGAAGAGCCGCAATTTTTGTATCCGCTCATCGACGGACTCTGCTAAACCAATCGTATTTTCTTTACGACCTCCAAACCGATCCTGCAGGACGTCAAATTTACGTTGATGGACAAGTTGCCGCCGATTCCGATAGATTGGCAACATCGAGCCGGATTTATGCCGGATTGTTGCTAGGAAGCGTGGGCTTAAAGCTTTCAAACGTGAAATTTTATACACTGCGCTTCTGGCCGGAAGAAATTTAAGTAACGGGAGTGACAATGGATCGAATCGACAATCTAAAATTGCTGGATGAGTTCGTGGAAAGCTTGGCACTGAAGCGGCATATGCTTGCCGTTGAAGCAGCGGTTCGCGCGTATGCCAAGAAGTTCGGCGAAGATGAGAGGCTCTGGAGCGCCGTCGGCTTGCTGCACGATTTCGATTACGAGCGTTGGCCGAACCCGCCCGATCACCCATTAGAAGGTAGTAAGATCCTACGTAAGCGCGGTTATCCCGAAGAATTAATCTATGCCATACTCTCACACGCCGACTATTTGTCCGATCAGTTCCCGCGCCGCTCAAAACTTGACAAGACACTGTACGCTTGCGATGAGTTGTGCGGCTTTTTGACAGCTTGCGCGATGGTGCGACCCGAGCAATTGGTTGGCATGTCAGCCAAAAGCGTTCGTAAGAAACTGAAGCAGCTTAGTTTCGCAGCCGCTGTCAACCGCAACGACATCACCAACGGCGCCGCAGATCTGGGTGTGGACCTGGATGAACACATTGAATTCTGTGCCGCAGCCATGGCTGAAATTGCGAGTGATCTCGGGCTGACTGCGAGCTAACGATCGATTGCGAGCGAAAAGGAAACAGCAAGTGTTGGGTTTAGGTGGGTCGCTCTTGCCGAGTGCGACCATTCGCTGCCAACCTTAATTGGTAGCACCCGGCAGGAGCGCCCCACCTAAACCAGCTACACTTATCTCAAGGCTGAGGCGCTGGCACTTGCAAATTACCATGTGGTGAAGCGATATTTTCTGACTGCGGTGTGCCTGAACCCACTGGGGCCTCATTGATGATGATGCCCGGCGTGGAATTCATGGTGGGTGTCAAATAATTGGCTGTTGGAATCGAACCCACCTGGGTCGGATCGAAACCTCCGGAACTAAGTGGGTTTGGCATTTCAACAGCGGACGGGTTGGCACGCGGCGCAAAGAAGCGACCGCGTTCATAGGCATCTTCATAGGCTGGTGCGGGCCACGCGCCTTCGCTCAACCCGACTTGGTTGTAGTTCAGCAGCGAACCCTTTTCGCGATGGAAATCTCGCAGGGCAAGTTGATAATCAGTCAACGAACGGAAATAAGCACTCTGCGAAATTGCCAGTTGCTGCTGCGCTTGCAGTAAGAAGTTGATGTTATCCAGTCCGCGTTCATAGCGAGCTTGAAGCGCTTCGATTTGTTGACGGTCCGAATCTTGACGATTGTAATTCGATAGCACCAGTTGATAGGAACGCGAGACCTGCCGAGCGGCGTTGCTTAGATCGTGCGAAATCCGTAGTTCTTGTTCTTTCAAACGAGCCGTATCACGTGCCAAATTCCATCGAGCATGCGCTAAGGCCGCTCCGGCTTGCCTCATACCCACCGGATAAGCCAACTCCAGTCCCGCTTGCCATTCCTGAAAGTTGCCAGTGAAAATGTTCTGATACAACGAATTGAACTGGTCGTTCGGATTGCGACTTTCGACTAGACTATCGCCCAGACCCCGGTAACGATATTGGCTAAGAAAATCGAGGGTCGGAAGTCGATTGTGACGAGCTGCTATGACTTCCAGTTCGCGACGCTTAATGTTCCATTTTTGGCGCCTAATTTCAACTCGTCGAATGAGAGCGTCATTGAGCGCCGAGTTCCAATCAAGGATCACTTCGCCTTCCATCGGTTGAGCAATCGGTTTTATCAAAGCCCCATCAGTCGCTGGTACACCCATCAAATATCGAAGGCGTTGTTCTGCTGCATAGAGTCCCTGGGTACCTCCGAGCGCATCTTTAACAAATACATCAAAGTTATAGTACTGCGAGCGAGCTTGAGCTTCTGCAGCAGCATCACCGCCGCGAGCTCCAACCTTTTGTAACTCTTTCAATCTCTGCCAAGTCAGAAGCGAAGTGTTTCTACCCGCGACTTGCGCCTCTAAGTTATGGTACGCGTAGTAAAGTTCCCAATAGGCTGACTCGACATCGTTCACAAAAGTAACAACACCCTGTTCAAAGTCAGCTAGCGAAATGTCTGTATTGATTCGCGCGATCAGTACGCCGTTGTAAACGCCAACGCCATTGCCAGGACCGGCAATGCGATTGAATTGCGTGCCAGCACCTCGCAACAACGGCTGGCGATACTCACCTTGTACAAAGCCAGCGTACGCACCTGAAAAAAGTCGGTTGGGGCTGTTGGTTAAGTCGTAGTTGACCGAATTTGTGACAGCAAAGCGTGCACCAGTTGCCGTTCGCTTGGCGTGGAGGCCAACCTGTCCGGCGAGGTTCTGGAGATTCGATCAATCATGTTGATGGATAACGCCAAGAGCGCAGACGCATTCGTGGCGGATGCAAAGAAGGCACCGGATACATCAGGCGCTGCCTTCGGCATCAACCCGACGGAACCGCCCACTGTAAGCGCGCAGGGCGACTTGGTCATCGCCACCATGAAGCTCAAAACGGG
>JANNNN010000094.1:0-1513 GCA_031398555.1 Planctomycetia bacterium
GTATGGAAGAAGGCATCCTGCCGCATCGTCGTTCGCTTGCAGATGATTTTGACGATGTGGAAGAAGAACGCCGACTATGTTATGTCGGCATTACTCGCGCGAAAGACGAGCTTACTCTTTCTTTACCGCTGCAGCGGATGAAGTGGGGCAAGCCTCGCGACACCTTTGTCAGTCGATTCCTTTACGAATTAACCGGTCAAGCCGACAATCCCAATCGTCGCAAAGCCATGGAAGGTGCCCGCAAAGAGATCAATCAATCGAAGCGGGCGGCCGCAGCAAAAGCTAAGGGGCCAGCGCCCAAAAAGTAAATTAGTCTCCTGCCTACTCGAAACACAACGCCTCGGTTGGCTGGCGAGCCAGCGGCACACAGAACCTAGTTCGCCAATGCGATCGAATCCAAAAGCAATTTCTTTTCTTTGTGGATATTGAAATCGTCGTAGGTCGCGAACGCACGCTCGCGGCGAAGTTGTTCTTTGGTCTTCTTTTTGGGCTCGGCTTTGCCTGCTGCCATTTCCTTTTGGCGAATCGCGTTATCGAGTCGATTGAATGACTCGTTCTGCATAGCGAGGGTCATACCATATTGCTGAGCGCGGTTCTGAAGGGCGGTCATCTGTCGCTCAGCGAGCATACCTTGAGCGTGAATGCGATCAATCTGGTTGGAAATGCTGAAGATCTGGTAGTCCATTGCATTGATGGCACTTTGGAGTGTATTGACTTCTGCCAAATAACGTTGCTGATCGTTGAAATCCACTCGACCTTGGCTGTCGCGAAAGGGCTGTGGAAGGGCACCTAAAGTTACTTGAAGTTGGATTTGCCTGCGGACTAGATCGCTACCTTGCCGAGAAAGCGCCTGGCTGGCATTCCACGCGTTCTGCCACTGATTGTTGAGCTGTGCGAAGTTGGTTTGCAATTCCATTCTTGCGTACTCGGCTTCACTGGTGGCTTTGGCGCGCTGAGTGTCCAACTCGGCCCGCATGGAAGCGGCCTCTTTCTCCAGGCCTTCGCGCAAGGCCTTAAGTGCCTCTTCACCTTCCTCTGTCAACACGCGGTACTCTTCCTCGATGGTCAGCTTTGAGGCCTCGTAAGCGTTCTTTAGATCATCGGGTAACTCGCGGGCGGCGACTACCAACTCACCTAGTGTGGTGGGTCGAATCGATTCATGGCCGGGACCGGTGAAGTACCCGACCGCCAGCCCAAGAAACCTCGCGGCGTGTTCAAGCTGTGCAGGAGATGCGGTTGGCGCGGGATCACGCAGCGCCTCGATCAACGATTCGAGCTCAACGATGGCCGGAGCGGTCTTGAAGCTCAGCAGCATCAAGCGGGCTTGGTGAGCGCGAGCGGGAGCATCGTTGCCGGAAACCGCAATGATTTGCTCCGTAAGTTTCAGAGCATCGGCAGTTTTTTTCTGATTGATCGCTAGAAGTGCATAGGCCAGCTGGAAGCGAGGGTCTTCTTGCGGCGACGGTTTGATTTTCATCAGTTTATCATAGGCTGCGCTACGCTTGATGGCAGG